>NZ_VRUX01000321.1:0-4942 GCF_008039885.1 Methylobacterium sp. WL103 | reverse complement strand
GGCCTGCGCATCCGCTTGGCCGGCGAGGGCGAGAGCGGCCTGCGCGGCGGGCCGGCCGGCGACCTCTACGTGTTCCTCTCGATCAAGCAGCACGCCTTCTTCCAGCGCGACGGCGCCGACCTGTTCTGCCGGGTCCCGATCTCGATGGTGACGGCGGCGCTTGCCGGCGAGATCACCGTGCCGGTGATCGACGGCTCGCAGACGCAGGTGCGGATCCCGGCCGGCACCCAGACGGCCAAGCAGTTCCGCATCAAGGGCAAGGGCATGCCGGTGCTGCGCGCCCGCGAGGTCGGCGACCTCTACATCCAGGTCTTCGTCGAGACGCCGCAGAACCTGACCAAGCGCCAGCGCGAGTTGCTGCAGGAGTTCGGCCAGACCGCGTCCGACGACAACCACCCCGAGGCCGCTGGCTTCTTCTCGAAGGTGCGCGACTTCCTCGGCGGGTTCGGCGGCACCGCCCGCCCGTAACCCTGTGCAGACCCCGCGGCGTCCACCGGATCAAATCGTCGCCGGCCCGGTTGAGCCTGTGGCCGAGACCGGTTCGATCGGTGCAGGCATGTGTGATCGCATTGTGCTAGGCACGGGCGCGACCTTGCCTGTAAGACAAGTGCCGACCGTCGCGTTCACTGCCGGGATCGCCTTTCGGTGATCCAACCTGAAGGAACACCGGACTTGCCGCCGCTACGTCGTTCCAGTGCGAAAACCTCGTCCGTGAACGCGAAGGTGCGGCGCGATCCGCTGGAGGACGAGGCGCGGTTCCTCAAGTCCTGGCTCGAGCGCCCACTCGTCACCGGCTCGGTCACGCCGTCCGGCAAGATGCTGGCCAGGACCATGGCGGCCTATGTCGACCCGGCCGTTTCGGGGCAGGTGATCGAGATCGGACCCGGTACGGGTCCTGTCACCGAGGCGCTGATCCGCCGGGGCGTCGCGCCCGAGCGCCTCGTGCTGATCGAGTTCAACCCCGATTTCTGCACCCTGCTGCGGCGCCGCTTCCCCGGCGTCACCGTGGTGCGCGGCGACGCCTACGACATCCGCGGAAGCGTCGGCGCGGTGATGACGGGGCCGGCCGCGGCGACCGTCTCCAGCCTGCCGCTCTTCACCAAGCCGCTGGAGCAGCGCCTCGACCTGCTCAATACCGCCCACGACCTGATGCATCCGGGCGCGCCGTTCGTGCAGTTCACCTACGCCGTCGTCCCGCCGATCCCGGCGCGCTGCGCGATGGGCAGCTACACCGCCAGCGGCTCGAACCGGGTCTGGCTCAACCTGCCGCCGGCCCGGGTCTGGGTCTACCGCCGGCCCTGATCGAAGCTGCCCGAACACAATCTGAGCGCGTGCCTCAGGTCACATTCAGGTGAGGCCCGCTATCTCTCCGCTCAACGCCGTCGGCGAAAGCCGCGGCGCACAGCAGGAGAACGCCGATGTCTACGACACCGACCCGCACCAGCCTCGCCCTCGCAGCCCTCGCGCTCGCCGGCGGCCTCGCCCTCGCGGCACCGGCCCAGGCCGCGCCGTTCGCACCGGCCCCGCTCGCCGAAGCTCATGCCGACGTTGTGCAGGCGCAGTACGGCTACGGATACGGCCACCGCCATTTCGGCCACGGCCCCCGCCACTTCGGCTACGGCCCGCCGCGCGGCCGTCATTTCGGCGGTCATCACGGATTCGGCGGCCCGCGCTTCGGGCATCACCATCACCATGGGCGCGGCTACGGCTACGGCCGGGGCTACGGCCGCGGCGGTTGGTAGGTAAGCTCGGGCCGGTGGCGAAAGCCACCGGCCTTCTTCATGGCTTCGGCGCGATCCGCTCGATCACCGCCGGCCCCTCGGCCGCCGCCGAGGCCGATCACCGCGAGCCCGATCGCGCGGGTCGCGACCCGCGCGACTTTACCCTCCGCCCGCACCTCCCGGATCACCGGCGCCGCCGGCAGGTGCCTGGTGGGATGCTCCATCAGGTCGGCGGGGCCGCCCAGCGCGGCGACCATGCGGGAGAACGTCTCCGCGGCCCGGCCCGAGGCGAGGCTCGCCTCCAGCTTCGTGGCCGCCGCGTCGAGATCAGTCGCGAGCCCGCCGGCCACCAGCATCTCTGCGGCGAGCGCCAGGGTCACTGCGTGGAAGCGCGGCTCGCGGCGCCCGGCGAGGTAGTCGATCGCGTAGGCGACCTCCAAGCCGTTTCCGGCGGCGCTCGCCAGCGGCGCGTCCATGTCGGTGATCAGCGCGACGGTGCGCAGGCCCGCGCCGTTCGCCACCGCGACGATGCTGTCGGCGAGCGCCCGCGCCGCGTCGATCCCGGCCATGAAGGCGCCGGAGCCGACCTTCACGTCCATGACGAGGCCGTCGAGCCCTGCGGCGAGCTTCTTGGCGAGGATCGAGGCCGTGATCAGGTCGAGCGATTCCACCGTCCCGGTCACGTCGCGGATCGCGTAGAGCCGGCGGTCTGCCGGCGCGAGGTCCGCGGTCTGGCCGATGATGGCGCAGCCGACCTCGGAGACGACGCGCCGGAACCGGTCGAGGTCGGGCGTCGCGTCGTAGCCGGGGATGCTGGCAAGCTTGTCGAGCGTGCCCCCGGTATGGCCGAGGCCGCGGCCGGAGATCATCGGCACGTAGCCGCCGCAGGCTGCGACCATCGGCGCGAGCACGAGGCTGACCGCGTCGCCGATGCCGCCCGTCGAGTGCTTGTCGAGGACCGGGCCGGACAGGTTCCAGGCCAGCACGCTGCCTGATCGCGTCATCGCCCGCGTCAGCGCCACCCGTTCGGCGATCGACATGCCTTGGAAGAACACCGCCATCGCGAAGGCCGCCGCCTGGCCTTCGCCGACGCGCCCGTCGGTCAGCCCGGCGATGAAGTCGGCGATCTCCGCGGGCTCCAGCGTCGCCCCGTCGCGCTTGCGCCGGATGGTCTCCTGCGGAAGCCTCATGGCGTCGCCTCCGGACTGGTGGCATCCCCGCGGGCGGCCATCAGCACGCCGAACAGGCTGCTGGCGCCGAGTCGGAACGTCCCAGGGCCGGCCCAACCCGACCCCATGATCTGGTCGGCAAGGGCGAGGTAGGTCGCGGCGTCGGCGAGCGTCCGCAGGCCGCCGGACACCTTGAGGCCGCCCCGCCCGGCCTCGCGAATCGCGTGCAGCATGGTCTCGGCCGCCTCCGGCGTGGCCGAGACCGCGCTCTTGCCGGTGGAGGTCTTGATGAAGTCGGCGCCGGCCGCGAGCGCCAGCCGGCTGGCTGTGGCGACGGTTTCGCGGGCCTGCAACTCGCCGGTTTCCAGGATCACCTTCAACGCGGTTCCGGGGCAGGCCTCGCGCACCGCCTCGACCATGAGGCGGACCGCTTCCGCGTCGCCGCGCAGGAGCGCCCGGTAGGGGAGGACGAGGTCGATCTCGTGCGCACCGTCGCGCAGCGCCTCCGCGGTGTCCTCGACTGCGCGGTCCACATCCTCGCCGCCCGCCGGGAAGTTGATCACCGTGGCGATCCGCACCGGTCCGCCCGCCAGCACGCGCGCCGCCTGATGCACGAATTGCGGCCAGACGCAGACCGCCGCGACCCCGCCCGCGCGGGCGTCCCGGCACAGCGCGTCGACCTGCGTCGCCGTGCAGGTGTCGCCGAGGTCGGTCAGGTCGAGCAGCGCGAGGGCGCGCCGGGCGATCGAGGCCGAGTTCAAGGTCGGTTCGGGCATGCGCGCGCGCTTTCGGGGAGGCGTGAGGCTCAAGGATCGCCGGCGGGCAGGCCGGCGACGAAGCTTTGGATCAGCCGGACGAGGTCGCCGGCCGCGGCCGCCGCCGCCTGCTTGGTCTCAGCATGATGCGGGTCGCCGTCGCCGATCCCGGCGGCGCGGTTCGTCACCACCGAGAGCGCGGCGACCGGCAGGCCGAGGAAGCGGGCGAGGATCACCTCCGGCACCGTCGACATGCCGACGAGGTCGGCGCCGAGCAGCCCCGCCATCCGCACCTCGGCCGGGGTCTCGAAGGACGGCCCGGAGAACCACGCGTAGACGCCCGCATGCAGGGGGATGCCGCAGGCGGCCGCGGCCGCATCGAGCCGGGCGTTCAGGGCGGGGTCGTAGGCCCGCACCATCGGTACGAAGCGGGCGTCGCTCGGCTCGCCGACGAGCGGGTTCATCCCCGACAGGTTGAGGTGGTCGGACAGCCGCACGAGGCTTCCGGGGCCGGCCGCCGGCATCAGCGAGCCGGAGGCGTTGGTGAGTAGCAGGCAGGCGGCGCCGAGGGCCTGCGCGGCGGCGAGCGGCACGCGCATCGCGGCGGCGTCCCCATACTCGTAGGCGTGCGCCCGACCCTCGAACACCAGCACCCGCCGCCCGGCGATCGAACCGCGATGAAGCCGCCCGCGATGGCCGCTGACGCCGGCGCCCGGAAAGCCGGGGATCTCGGCATAGGGCCGCGAAATCGCATCCGCGAGCCCGTCGGCGAGGCCGCCGAGCCCGGTGCCGGCGACGATCGCGCAGGCATAGGGGCCGGCAAAGCCCGCCGCGCGCAACGTGTCGACCGCCTCAGTCACCGAGCATCTCCTGGACGAGCGTTTCGGGCCCGAAGGAGTCCGGCAGCAGCGCGTCGAGGGTGAAGCTGCGCCGGACCCCCTCCGGCCCCGCCGCGTGGATCGGCGTCGCGGGCGCGGCGAATTCGCGGATGCGCTGCCGGCAGGCGCCGCAGGGCGTGACGAGGCCAGCGCCGTCGCCGAGCACCAGGATTTCGCGGATGCTCCGGCCGCCGGCCAGGATCATCGCGGCGATCGCCCCGGCCTCGGCGCAGGTGCCGACCGGATAGGCCGCGTTCTCGACGTTGCAGCCGGCATGGATCGCGCCGTGCTCGTCGCGGAGCGCTGCGCCGACCGCGAAGCGCGAGTACGGCGCATGCGCCCGGCCGCGTGCCCCGGCGGCGGCGTCGAACAGGGCGGCGAGGTCGAGAGGGGAGGGCGGCATCCCCGATCATTGGCAT
>NZ_VRUX01000320.1:0-4943 GCF_008039885.1 Methylobacterium sp. WL103 | reverse complement strand
GCGCGGCACGGCGGAGTGGCGCGGCTTGGGCGGCGCCGGCACGGAGACGGCCTCCGCCGTCCTGCGGGTCGGCTCGGACGGGCGGACCGCCGGGGGGGATACCCTGGCCATCGCGCCGCCGCCCCCGAGGCCGAGGGCCGCGCGCATCGGCGCATCGTAGCCGTAGAGGTCGGGCAGCGTGCGGTAGCTGCCGCCGTCGTCGACGGTGGCGGTGAAGTAGGCGAGGTGCACCGGCAGCTTGTGCTCCAGGCGGATGGTGCGCTCGCCTTTGCCGACGAGCTTCTTCAGGCGCTCCTCGGTCCAGTTCGGCAGCACCACGTCGGCGAAGCGGAACGGGTCGTCGACGCGGATGCAGCCGTGGCTGAGCGCCCGCTCCGAGCGCGAGAACAGCGAGCGGTTCGGCGTGTCGTGCAGGTACACGGCATGCTGGTTGGGAAACATGAACTTGATGAAGCCGAGCGCGTTCTTCTCGCCCGGCGGCTGGCGCAGCGAGACGTGGCCGCCGCGGCGCACGATCTCGTAGCCGCCCCAGGTGCTGCCGCCGTAGCTCGCGATCTTCGGCAGCATGGTCTTCAGGATCGAGGGCGGGACGTACCACGACGGGTTCACCACGGCGTATTCCATCAGCCCGGAGAACAGGGGCGTGCGCGAATCCGGCTTGCCGACGATGACGCGCGCCTCGTCGCGCTGGCGCCCGTCGCGGAACACCCGCAGGCGGAACTCGGGCACGTTGACCAGCACGTAGTCGGGCCCGAGATCGCTGCCGAGCCAGCGCCAGCGCTCCATGTTGACGATCAGGGCCGCGTCGTCGCCCACCGGCCGCACGATCCCGGCTTGTCCTGCCCCTGGCCCCGCGCCCTGCGCCAGCGCCACCACGGTCTGGACGTTGAGGACGCCGTTGCCGGGCAGCCCGCGGCTCCGCTGGAACCCGGCGATTGCGGCGGCGACGCCGGAATCGTACTCCTCCGCGTCGCCCGGGGGGGCGTCGAGGGTGCCCGCCTTCCGGCTTTCGAGATCGAAGTGGGCGCGCAGCAGCGGCACGCGCGCATCGCGCATGCCGACGCGCAGGGCCGGCCCGGGCGGAAGCCGCAAAGCGGCTGACGCGGGACGCGCGTCCTCCTTGACGGCCGGGGCGCGCGCCACCGAGAGGCGGTTCTTTAGGGCGAGGTAGCCGGGCGAATGCGGGTTGTAGGCCTGGAGCAGGTCGCCGGCGCTCCCACCGGCGCCGGCCAGGCTCGACAGCACCGTGTCGGCGGCCGGCAGGTCGAGGGTCGGGGTGATCAGCCGCGAGATCGCCGCGAGATTCAGCCGCCCGCCGCGTGCGTCGCGGGCATAGAGGACGGCGGCGGCCGAGAGTTTCAGGTCGGCCTCGGCGATGGCGGCGCGCACCTCGGCCTGGCCCTCGCCCGGAACGAGGCTGCGCAGCGACGGCAGCAGGTCGCGCATCACCGCGTCGGCCCGGAGCGTGCGGGTCGCGCCGAGCGCCTGCGCCTGCAGGTGCGCGCGGGGCGAGTCCTCGTGCAGCACGCAGAGGAACGGAACCTGCGCCGGGCCGAGGCGGTGCATGTACTTGTGCAGGCCGGACACCTGCTGCGAATGCGCGAGCGAGGCGTCGCCGACCACGGCGACCACCTGCGTCAGGTCGGGCGCGTTGCGGGCCTGGTAGGGATCCAGCAGGTCGACCACCAGCGGCTCGCCCAGCGGTCGGAGCTGCCCGGCGAGCCTCTGCCCACGATCGGGCTGATCGGTGAGGATCAGGATGGTCTTCATCGTTGTGATTCGCCGCCCGCGCTTCGCCCCGGTTGAAGCATCATGGGCACGAAACCTCACCAACGATTAAAGCAATCGCAGATGGAGCGAGCAAAAATTAGGCGCCGTGCATTGCTGAACAGGCGCGAAGAGGCGTCTTATAAGCCTAAAGGCCTCTGCGTCCGGCCGCCGCATCCGGCCGCGGCGACAGGTTCCGGGGCGGGGCGGGGGCGCCGGAGGGCACCCCCGCGCGGCCGCTCAGGCGATGTACTGGGCGCCGTTGATCGTCAGCGTCGAGCCGGTGATGAAGCCCGAATCCTCGGCCGCGAGGTACTCGACTGCGCGGGCGATCTCCTCGGCCTCGCCGAGGCGCCCGACGGGGATCGTCGAGATGATCTTGTTACGCACCTCCTCGGGCACCGCCATCACCATGTCGGTGGCGATGTAGCCCGGCGCGATCACGTTGACGGTGATGCCCTTGGCGGCGCTCTCCTGGGCCAGCGCCTTGGCGAAGCCGATCACGCCGGCCTTGGCGGCCGAGTAGTTGGCCTGGCCGATCTGGCCCTTCTGGCCGTTGATCGACGAGATCAGGATGATGCGCCCGAAGCCGCGGTTGCGCATGCCCTCGATCACCGGGCGGGTCACCGTAAAGGCCGAGTCGAGGTTGGTCTTGATGACCGCCTGCCACTTCTCGAAGCTCATCTTGTGGAACAGGCCGTCACGGGTGATGCCGGCGTTGTTCACCAGCACGTCGACCGAGCCGACCTCGGCCTCGACCGCCTTGATGCCGGCCTCGCAGGCGGAAAAGTCGCCGACGTCGAACTTGAACACCGGGATTCCGGTCTCGGCCTTGAAGGCCTGGGCCGCCTCGTCGTTGCCGCCGTAGTTGGCGGCGACCTTGTAGCCCTTGGCCGCAAGGCCCTTCGAGATCGCCGCACCGATGCCGCGGGTGCCGCCGGTGACGAGGGCGACGCGTTGCTGAGCCATGGTTTCCTCCGGTTTCTTGAACTGTTTTCTGGGCCGTGACCGGGTCGGCGCGACGGGGTCGCCGCCGGCCCGGGGATGATGCCGTCATGCCGCGTGCGGATGGCGTCCGCACGCGAAATGTTTTGCTTTGGGCCTAAAGACGGATTTTCGTCTCGGGGCTCAGGCCGCCCATGCGCGCGATGCCGCTTATGCGCGCTCGATGCACATGGCGACGCCCATGCCGCCGCCGATGCACAGGGTGGCGAGGCCCTTCTTGGCGTCGCGGCGCTTCATCTCGTGCAGCAGGGTGACGAGGACGCGGGCGCCGGATGCGCCGATCGGGTGGCCGATGGCGATGGCGCCGCCGTTCACGTTCACCTTGGCGTCGTCCCAGCCCATGTCCTTGTTCACGGCGAGCGCCTGGGCGGCGAAGGCCTCGTTGGCCTCGATCAGGTCGAGGTCGGCGGGCTTCCAGCCGGCCTTGTCGAGCGCCTTGCGCGAGGCCGGGATCGGGCCGGTGCCCATGATCTTGGGGTCGACGCCGGCGGTGGCCCAGGACTTGATCGTGGCGAGCGGGGTGATGCCGCGGCGCTCGGCCTCCGAGGCCGACATCAGCACGATCGCGGCCGCGCCGTCGTTGAGGCCCGACGCGTTGGCGGCCGTCACCGTGCCGTCCTTGGAGAAGGCGGGCTTCAGCTTGGCCATCGCCTCGACGGTGGCGCCGTCGCGGATGTACTCGTCGGTGTCGACCACCACGTCGCCCTTGCGGCCCGGGACGGTGACGGGGGCGATCTCCTCCTTGAAGCGCCCCTCCTTGCGGGCGGCCTCGGCCTTGTTCTGCGATGCCGTGGCGAACTGGTCCTGCTGCTCGCGGGTGAGCTGGAAGGCCTGGGCCACGTTCTCGGCGGTGGTGCCCATGTGGTAGCCGTTGAAGGCGTCCCAGAGCCCGTCCTTGATCATCGTGTCGACGAGCTTCACGTCGCCCATCTTCTGGCCGCCGCGCAGGTACTGCGCGTGGGGGCTGAGCGACATCGACTCCTGGCCGCCCGCGACGATGACCGTGGCGTCGCCGTTGGCGATCTGCTGCATGCCGATGGCGACGGTGCGCAGGCCCGATCCGCAGACCTGGTTGACGCCCCAGGCGGTGGCCTTCTCGGGAATGCCGGCGGCGATGGCGGCCTGGCGGGCCGGGTTCTGCCCGGCGCCGGCGGTCAGCACCTGGCCGAAGATCACCTCGTCCACGTCGTCGGGGGAGACGCCGGCGCGCTCGAGCGCGGCCTTGATCGCCACCTTGCCGAGCTCGTGCGCGGGCACCGTGTTGAACGCGCCGCCGAACGAACCAACCGCCGTGCGCGCCGCGCCGACGATGACGATGTCTTCACTTGCCATCTGAAACGTTCTCCTCGTGGTCGGCCGGCGCGTCTTCAAGGTCGCGCGCTCGCAAAAGGCCGTTCCTCCGGATGAAGGGCCTCGCTCGGTCGAAGTCAAGAAGGCTGGAGGGTGGGGCGTAACGCTTGCGGGGCGACTGCTCCATCGCGGTCGACGCTGTGGCCGGGGCGAATTAGCATTATTCCGCGGGAAAAGGCGCCAGATGGCTATTTTCGTCGCCGGCTGAAAGCCTTAAGGTCCGAGCAGGCGCGTGGGCGGCTCCCGGCGGCGGGGGCCCGGCCGTGGTCGTCGCGCGATCGGGGAGAGGCCGCAAAGATGGCGGACAGCGTCAAGGCACAACAGACCGTCATCAAGAAGTACGCCAACCGGCGCCTCTACCACACCGGCACCTCGACCTACGTCACCCTCGAGGACCTCTCGACGATGGTGCAGAACGGCGAGGACTTCGTCGTCTACGACGCGCGCACCAGCGACGACATCACCCGCTCGGTGCTGACGCAGATCATCTTCGAGCAGGAGAACAAGGCCGGCGCCGACAACCTGCTGCCGGTGGCGTTCCTGCGCCAGCTGATCCGCTTCTACGGCGACAGCATGCGCACGATGGTGCCGAGCTTCCTCGAATTCTCGATGGCCAACTTCGCGAAAGACCAGGACGGCCTGCGTGAAAAGTTCTCGACCGGCTTCAGCGGGGCGGGCTTCGGCTCCTCGGCGCTCCAGACCGCGATCGAGCAGCAGGTGCGGGCCAACATGGGCTTCTTCGGCGACGCCATGAAGATGTTCACCGGCTTCACCCCGCCCGGCGTGCCGAACGCCAACACCAATGCCGGCCAACCCAGCCC
>NZ_VRUX01000031.1:0-18946 GCF_008039885.1 Methylobacterium sp. WL103 | reverse complement strand
CGTAGCGCAACGCGCTCCGGTCGTAGCGAACACGGTTCTCGGTCGTCCACATCAGCAAAGGCCTTTCTCAGCCCTCGCTTGAATCACAACCTGCTCAGATTGCACAGCTTGTTGCCGAACAGACACTTAGGGGCTCTAAGACTCAGCAGGTGTCATTTAGGCAGGGAAACCGATCGTGTGGTCAGTCAACATGGTGCCTTTGACGGAGGTGGCTGCCTTCACCTTCGGATACGCAGTGCTGCGCACGCAGTAGTTTGACCCACAGCGCGTCGGCATCTCCCTGGTGGCTATCGCCGCCTTGCTGGCAACCGTGCTGTTGATCGTCCTTACGCCGGAAGGCCTTGTCTTCGATAAGTACGCCTTCGATCCCGTCGCAGTCTCAGCTCCAACGACTGCGCCCAGTCCGCCGTAGCGTATTCGAACGTCGGGTAAAACGTGTGTCTCTGATGGTGGTAAAGGCGATGCTTGCGCGTCCAGTTTGGCGCATCGCGCAATTAGAACCAACTCGACGGCTTTCGACCATTTCCTGCCGTCCGCGAGAGCAGGAGCTTACGTCCGCTTTCCGGCAATGACGATGTTGTCTCGTACGGCCAACTTGGGTCGAGAACCGCCGGGCCGTTCTACGGCCAGGTTGGGTGGCTTTCTGCCGGTCCGCTTTCAGGCAATAACCCACGAGGCCGGACGTTGCGGCCGCGCCCGCTAACGACCCTTCACGGACGTTCAGGGATAGGTAACAAGCGTCAAATTTTGACCACTAGGTTTACCTTACTGTAAATCCGATGCCTGTCGGTTTGTCCACGGCTGTAGCTTTTCCCCATTGAACGGGAACGCCTGGGCGTTTTGGGTCACGAACCACTACGGGACCATTGATCGCCTTCAAGCGTCTGTTGGTCCGTGAACGAATTTTAGGTTAGGTCCGGAACACCCTCCGTGAATGCGGAGCGAGCGTCCGTCTTCTACCACCAAGATCTCATCATCTTACCCGACCAACAGCCCGCCTGACACAGAGTTCTCGTGCTTGGCGATCTGTCTCACTCGGGTTGGCGGTCGATTTGGATCACCGGGGGCAAACTTTATCGACCGAAACCATCCTGCCGCCCACCAGAACCAGCGTTTAATTGAATTGGTATGTCTCTAAAATCAAGATTAATTCTTTAAGATCAGCATCTTTTTTTACACAATGAAGCACAGAAGCCCATTTATTAACGATTTTTAAACCGTTTTGTGTCAAGTTAATTGTGAGTGACCGACATTAAGCATAGCCAAGCGGTCTACAAGTTGCCGACGATAGAGAAACTGCTCATTGCTCGGCTGGCAAAGGTCACAGGATGAATGCCTCCGGGGGCGGCCAAACGTTCTTAGCCCGATTTTTACGCGCAAAAAAAGGGACAACAGCGGTCGAATTTGGGCTGCTGGCGTTGCCTTTCCTCGGCCTCGTTACAGCATGCTTAGAAAACGCCCTGGTTTATTGGCAGCAGGAAATTCTGCAGCAGGCCATCGTCGATGCTGGTCGCCAACTTTACACTGGTAAATTCCAGACGGCGAACAGCGGAACAACAAATATGGCGACGCTCGCCACCAAGTTCCGGACGGCGATTTGTACGGAAAGCAACGGCTCACCGCGGCTGACAATTTTTGATTGTACGACTGTGCGGGTCAGCGTCACTCAGGCGGAGACCCTAGCAGGCGCGACACCAGTATCGCCGACATCAACAGATGCCAAAGGTGTTGTGACCTGGAACCCGCAATTTCAAAGTTATAGCTGCGCTGGAGCATCAGCAATTATGGTGATCCAGGCGGCTGTGGATGTACCTGCTTATTTTCCCCTGCTAGGGTCCAGTGCGTCGAGGTTGTCCACGGGACGACGAGTTATTCAAGCCGCCACCGTGTTCAAGGCCGAGCCCTATACAACTAAGTCGGTGTGCTCGTGACTCGTCGAGTTTTGAGAAATTTCGCCACAGACGACGGTGGAGTCGCGGCGATCGAATTCGCGATGATCCTTCCAGTCCTTGTGACTTTGTATTTCGGAACTGTTGAGCTGACACGGGCTATCGAGACAAGCCGCAGACTGTCGTTGTTTGCCCGCACGATGGCTGATTTGGCGGGGCGGGCAGACAACCCTAACCCAACGACATCGGACATGGCTACGATTGCAGGCGCAGCAACAGCTATCCTGCGTCCCCTCAACACGTCTGGCCTCCAGATTGTCGTGAGCGCGATGGGTGTCGAGAATATCAGCGGCTCTCTCTATGGCGGCGTCTGCTCAAGCTGGCAGCAGAACGCAACAGTCCGAACAAGATTGACCGTCAACGGCACCAATGGGCTGCCGGCCACGCCCGCAAGCTATCAGTTCGACGGGGCACGCTACATCCTCGCCGAGGTAACGCTGCCTTACACCCCAATCATTGGGGCGAACCTGTACCAGCGCATATTCGGCAGTCGTGGGTTGGTCTTCACGCGCCAGATTCCATGGGCTGAGCGCACCACCAGCGAGATCATCATGCCAGGCGGTAGCGCCTGCCCGACTTACCCGTAAATTGCGGAACCGTCGTGATGTCCACGTTCTTCTCACGTGTCGCCCACCCTTTCAAACGCTTCCGCTGCACTTGCTCCGGCGGTGTCGCGATTGTGTTCGCGTTGCTCTTGATACCGATCCTGTTCGCGATCGGGGGTGCTATTGATTATGGCCGTCGCAACTCCGTCAAGACACAGCTTGACGCAGCCCTCGATGGCGCGATCTTGGCCGTAATGGCTCAGAAAACGAACAGTATTTCGGCGGCAAACATTGTAACCATGGAAAATCAATTCCGTACGGAGGCTGGCAAACTCGCAGGCGTTACGATCACTTCTTTTACACCTAGCTCTCCGGTTAATGGCGCATCTTCACTGAGTTTAAGTGCTAGTTATACGGCAGCAGTCCGGACGACATTAGGTGCCATGATGAAAGTCCCGGCTTTAAATATCGGATCAACATCATCTAGCACCCGGAATTTATTTCAGTATATTAATTTTTATCTATTGCTCGACAATTCACCATCGATGGGTTTGGCTGCTACAGATGCGGACGTGACCAACATGCAGCGCGTGACCGGCGGGTGCGCCTTTGCGTGTCATGAGCACACTTACGATAGCAAGGGCAACGTCACTGGCGATAATCTAAACGATAACTACCATGTTGCTCAAAAGAACAATATCAAGCTTCGGATCCAGGTCATGCGTGACGCGGTAGCCGCGCTCGTTGATCAAGCAAACGCCAGCATGACGCTGTTTCAGCAATTCCAGATGGAAATGTGGACGTTCAACGACTCAACATCTCAAGCTCGCCTTCAGGCGATGACGCCTACTTTAAGCTTGATCAAATCTGCCGCGCCAAACGTGGATATTGCCTACGCCTATTATAATCAGGCGGATAATCAAACTGACTTCGAGCGCGCTATCAGTAAGATGAACACCGTTATACCGGCGAGCGGGTCTGGCATCACCGCCGCGTCACCAATTCGGTTTCTCTTTCTCGTAACTGATGGTGTGGAGGACACGGGCGGAAGTATTACAAACCAAGGTTCTGGCTTTCAAATCAATGGTAGCCGCTTCATCGGTCCCTTGAGCCCAACAACGTGTAATACTCTAAAAAATAATAACGTACGCATTGGGATTATTTATACACAGTATCTCCCATTGTACACAAATGATTTTTACAATAGCTATGTAAAACCCTATGAAACTAAGATTGGGCCTATGCTAAAGGCTTGCGCCTCGGATGGTCTCTACTTTCCGGTCTCATCCGGCGGAGATATAACTTCAGCCATGCTACAGCTTTTTTCAACTGCTGTGGCGTCCGTCAGAATAAGCAACTAGGTTGCGCATGTCTGAATGATCGCGGTGACATAATTGATGAGCAATTTAGGTCATTGGCTGCTGATTGATCGAAAATATCTTTAAAATATTCAAGAGTTATATTCGATATGCGGCAAGGATAAGCTATTGAATATGCTATAAAATTATTCAAGTCGTTCGGAAACGCTCGGCGATGCTCTCTCGCCATGATTTTTGTCACAACATCAACGGTTTTTCTTGGTTTCGTTCGTAGCGGTATCGACTACGTGTGGCTGATTGAATGTGAGTAACGCATCCGGCACGGACTCCCCCCCGCCCGCGCCAGCGGCACTGATGATCCGCAAGCTCGAAGTTACCGCGCAACTCTCGGACAGGAACCGCGCCGCCATCGAGGCCTTGCCGTTCACGATCCGCACCTTCCCAGACCGTACCAGCATCTTCGACGAGGGTAATGCGCCCAAACAGTGCTGCCTGATCCTAGATGGATGGGCCTATCGCTGTCGGACCCTCGCCAACGGGCAGCGCCAGATCTTCGGGTTCTACGTGCCCGGCGACATGCCGGATATCGAGAGCCTGCACCTGCACGTGATGGATCAGGGTCTCGTGGCAATTCCCAAGGCCACGGTGGCCTTCGTCGTGCACAAGGACATGCGCGCCCTGATCCAACGCAACACCAACGTCGCGATGGCCCTGTGGCGCGAGACCCTAATCGACGCCACGCGCTGTCGCGAGCGGGTGATCAGCCTCGGCCGGCGGCAGGCAGTCGGCCGGATGGCGCACCTGTTCTGCGAGATGTACGTCCGCCTGCGGACGGTCGGCTTGACTGATGACCGTCGCTACCGGCTGCCTCTGACTCAAACCGAACTGGCCGACGCCCTTGGGATCTCCGCGGTCCATAGCAATCGCTCTATGCAAGAGCTCAAGAAGATGGGTTTGGTTACGCTTCGCCACCGCAAGTTGATCATTCAGGACTGGAGCGGGCTCACGACGGTCGCCGAGTTCGACCAGGCCTACCTGCACCTCGTATGACAAGTAGATGTGTAGTCTTCGATCTTTAAAAAATATCAACGAGTTCCTGCCGCAATCGGCAACGCTTCACAGCTTACATTGCGGGAGCTTACGCGGCGATCGTTCCTTCGAAATTCGCATATAGCGCAGTATGAAGCCGTTGAGTCCGCTCCCCAACCCGAACAGAAGTTGCCTGACGCCCGACGAATAGCTGCTTTCGAGAAGCGTCGACGCGGCCCTGTAGGGCGAGGTTGGGTCGGGACCCGCCCGTCCGCCATACGGCAAGGCTTCGTGGGTAATCGTCATTTCCGCCCGAGGACGATGCCTGCTTCCAAGAGGAAAGGCCAGAGAGCGGGGTTGAGGTTCCCCGGCCTCCATACAACGACGTGCTCGATGGTCGGGGCCTCCTGCAGGTCGCGGAAGACCACGTCGGCAACCCCCATCTTGCGCAGCGATTGCGGTACGAGGGCTATGCCGAGGCCTTCCGCCACGAGGCTCACGATTGTCTGTTGAAGTTGCGCCTCAAGGCGGACGGTCGGTTCGAAACCGCCCGAGCGGCAGAATCCGACGACCGCCTCGCGCAATGTCGGCGCGACATCGGCCGGCGCCGCGATCAGGCGTTCGTCGACGAGATCGTGAGCTTGGATGCCTTCCCGTCCGGCGAGGGGATGGCGGGCATGCACCGCGAGGCACAGCGGCTCACGGAAGATCGCGTGCGCGTCCAGTCCTCGCACGGGTCCGGGATTGAACATGATGGCGGCGTCGAACCGCCCGGTCAGCACCGCATCCGCCAGTGCGTTGGGAACGACCTCCCGCAACTCGACCTGGACCTGGGGGTGGCTGGCCATGAACCGCCGTGCGAGCCCCGGCAGGACCGTGTGGGCTGCGTGCATCATGAAACCGATGGACAGTTCGCCAAGATCGCCCCCGTCGGCGAGCCGCGCATTACGGCAGGCTTGGTCGAACGATACGAGGACGGCGCGTGAATCCTCCAGGAACCGCCGACCCGCGTAGGTCAACGCCGCCTGCCGCGTGTGACGCTCAAGCAGACGCACGCCGAGCTCCTTCTCCAGGTTGGCGATCTGCCGGCTCAGGGGTGGCTGGCTGATATGCAGTCGCTCGGCCGCCCGGCCGAAGTGGAGCGTCTCGGCCAACGCCACGAAGTAGCGCATCTGTCGGATGTCGACCATGATACCGGAAGGGTATGAATGAAGGGGTCAATCAGCATTGGATGATATGGGGCCTGGAGGATAGGTCTGCCCCATCACCTCGGGTCACCTCCTGTCATGCTGTCCACGCTCACCGTCGTCCTGCCGATCTTCGCGCTCATTTTCGCCGGATGGCTCGCCCGTCGCATCGGCGTTTTAGGCCCTCACGCGACGACGGAACTCAACCGGTTCGTGGTCTACCTCGCGCTTCCGGCGCTGCTGTTCGACATCGTCGCGCATGCGCGATGGATCGATGTGTGGCAGCCGGGCTTCGTCGCTGCCTTCGGCCTCGGCGCCGCCCTCGTGTTCTGCCTCACGCTCGTCGTCCGCTTGCAACGCCCGAGGCATCTGGCCGATGCCGCCATCGACGGCCTGAACGCGGGCTACGCCAATACGGGCTTCATCGGGTTCCCGCTGGCGTTCGTGGCACTGGGCCAGGAGGCCCTCGCCCCGACGCTCGTGGCCACGATCATCACGGTCTGCATCCTGTTCGCCATCGCCATCGTGCTGATCGAGATCGGGTTGCAGACCGAGAATCGACGCAGGGATCTCGTCATGAAAGTTGGCGGCTCGCTGATACGCAATCCGTTGCTCGTCGCACCGGTCCTGGGCGCTCTCATTCCGCTCGCCGGATTGGACGTCCCCGCCCCTGCGGAGACCTTCCTGAAGCTGCTTGGTGGGGCCGCCTCGCCCTGCGCGCTCGTGGCGCTCGGTCTTTTCCTGGCAGCGGAACGGGCAGCGACGGATCGGGACCCAGGTTCGGCCGCGCTCCTGGTGGGGTTCAAGCTGCTCCTTCAGCCGGCCGTGACCTGGATACTGGCAACGGTCGTGTTCGGGCTCTCGCCGATGCTGACGCACGCCGCCGTCCTGCTCGCCGCGCTTCCGACCGGAACGGGCCCGTTCATGCTGGCCGAGTTCTACGGCAGGGAGGCAGCCATCACCTCGAACGTCGTCCTGACCTCGACCATCCTGTCCGTCATGACTATCAGCGGATACCTCGCATTCGTGGCGTGAACCGACCGACCTGCTGGGGGATTGGAGTGCGGAGGTAAGGTCCAACGACGTGGCGGCGTGCCAGGGGCGGATGGGGCCCAGGCGGCCGCCCGGCGTGGCCGTCGAGCCGCTCAGATATAGGACGACGCAAGCGCCGGCGAACCTTCCAGCGCATGGGCGAGCACTTCCAGGCCCTGGGTGATCTGCTGCTGGGTGGAGGGGCCGCCGAGACAGAGGCGTACCGCCTCGGGCGGCGTGCCGGCGACGCAGAACGGGTCGCTGGCGACGACGCCGAGCCCGGCGGAACGTCCCTGACTGGCGAAGGCCGAGCGGGTCCAGCCTTCCGGCAGCGTGATCCAAACGTGGAAGCCGTGCGGGTCCGCGGTGTAGGTCCCACTGGGAAGCAGCGAGGTCGCGATGCGCTGGCGCGCCGCGGATTCCTCGCGCACGAACTGCACGATTGCATCCGCCGTCCCGTCCAAGATCCAGCGCGTCGCCAGCGCTGTCGAGATCGGCGAGGCCATGACGGTGGCGGCCCGCAGGGCGCCGGCGAGCGGAAGGGCGGACCGGGCACTCGGGGCGACGAGGAAGGCGAGGCGCAACCCTGCGCCGAGGCACTTGGCAAGGCCGGCCACGTAGTAGGTGATCTCGGGGGCGAGCTCGGCGAAGCTCGGGGGCGGCGCCGGGCAGATGCGCGCGTAGGCGTCATCCTCGATGATGGTGACGGCGTAGCGGCGGGCGACCGCGATGATGGCCTCACGCCGAGTCCGGGACAGGGTCGTGGTGGTCGGGTTCTGCAGCAGCGGGTTCAGGTAGATCGCCTTCGGCGCGACCTTGGTGCAGACGGCCGCGAACCCGTCGGGGTCGACGCCGTGCCGGTCCATGGGCAGGTCGACGAGGCGCAGGCCCAGATGTGCCGCCAGCGACCGGATGCCCGGATAGGTGATGCGTTCGGCGCAGATGGCGTCACCGGGGCGGGCTATCTGGCCTAGCACGCTGAACAGGGCGCTATGGGCGCCCGGGCAGATGAGCAAGCGCTCCCGCGGGGTGTCGATGCCCCGACCTTTCAGCCAGCGCAGGGCGGCTTCCTTGTCCTCGTCCGTCCCGCCGAAGCCCTGGTAGCGCAGCAGGTTGGAGAGGTCGCCGGACAGCTCCGCGAACGAGGCCTGCATCCGCGCCTGCAACGCCGGCGCATCAGGTTCGGGAGGCAGGTTCATCGTAAAGTCGACCGGCCCGATCCGTGAGCCGTCTTTCGAAGGCATCGACCGGCCTTTGCGAACGGGATCGATTACAAACGTGCCCTGTCCGACACGTCCCTCAATCAAGCCGCGCTTGTGAGCCTCGACATAGCCTCGCGATACGGTCGTGAAGTTGAGGTCGAGGGCCTCGGCCAAGGCGCGCTGGGTCGGCAGCCGCGTGCCTATCGCCAAGCGTCCGGTCCGGATGTCGTCCGCCAAGGCCTCGGCGATGGCGAGGTAGTGGGGCTTCCCCCAACGCTTCAGGTCGGGCATCCACGTCCCGCTCACGACATCCGAAGGCGTCGGTCGCCCGTCTCGCGCTGCTGAGGTCATCCGTTCTCCAAGCACACCATCAAGATGCGATCAATACCTGATTGTATGGGTAGCAAGCTCCATACCGTATCGGAGGCCCAAACGGCTTACAGGAACAATACATACAATACCATCAATCCATGCGGTCAGACTGGGCATAACGTGATGCTCCGGTGTGCATATGCCGATCTGATTGCCAGTCGAAAGCTGGCATCCGGAACCAAGGCGTGATGATGATTGAATGTATCATTGTATGCATTAAACTTGGAGCTATTGATGGTTTTGTTGATCGACCCTCGTTGGCACGTCGCTTGCCATGATGGGATGTGACCACCCGAGGCTTCGGCCGACGCGGTCCAACCCATCACGGAGTGAGATCCATGCCCGCAGTGAATCGCGAACCCCATAAGAAGGGCGACTTCCTGGTCGACTACGAGGAGAAGGTATTCGAGGACGTGAAGGCCGAGCCCGGCCAAAAGGCCCTCGTGACCTTCCATACCGTCGCCTTCGAGGGCTCCATCGGCCTCGTCAACCTGCTCCAGGCCACCCGCCTGCAGCGCAAGGGCTTCGAGACCTCGATCCTGCTCTACGGCCCCGGCATCACCCTCGGTGTCCAGCGCGGCTTCCCGCGGCTCGGCGACGAGGCCTTCCCGGGCCACCTGAACTTCAACAACCAGCTTGAGAAGTTCATGGCCGAGGGCGGCAAGGTCTACGCCTGCCGGTTCTCGACCCAGGCCCTGTACGGCCACGGCGAGGCCGCCTTCATCGAGGGCATCCGCATGATCAACCCCCTCGACGTCCTCGACTGCATGCTCCTGCACAAGCGCGACAACGCGGTGATCATCGACACCTGGACCGTCTGAACGGGCCCTCGGCCCATCGACCGGGACGTCGCATCCGGCGGCCGCGCGCGACGCGGCCGCCGTCACCGCCGGAGGATCATCCATGTCTGAGAACCGGATCGTGCGGGCCGCCGCCGTCCAGATCGCGCCCGACCTCGACCGACCGGACGGCACGCTGGAACGGGTGCTCAACGCCATCGACGAGGCCGCCGCCAAGGGTGCGCGCTTCATGGTCTTCCCCGAGACCTTCGTGCCGTATTACCCGTACTTCTCGTTCGTGCTGCCGCCGGCCCTGCAGGGCGCGGAGCACCTGCGCCTCTACGAGCGCGCCGTGGCGGTGCCGGGCCCCGTCACCCAGGCCGTCTCGGCCGCCGCGCGCCGACACGGCGCGGTGATCGTGCTCGGCGTCAACGAGCGCGACCACGGCTCGCTCTACAACGCGCAGCTCGTCTTCGATGCCGACGGTACCCTGAAGCTCAAGCGGCGCAAGATCACCCCGACCTACCACGAGCGCATGGTCTGGGGTCAGGGCGACGGCGCCGGCCTCACCGTGGTCGATACGGCGGTGGGGCGCGTCGGGGCGCTGGCCTGCTGGGAGCACTACAACCCGCTGGCCCGCTACGCGCTGATGGCCCGGCACGAGGAGATCCACGCCGCCCAGTTCCCGGGCTCGCTGGTCGGTCAGATCTTCGCCGATCAGATGGAGGTGACGATCCGTCACCACGCCCTGGAGGCGGCCTGCTTCGTCGTCAACGCCACGGGCTGGCTCACCGACGAGCAGGTGGCGCAGGTCTGCCCGGACGAGCGCCTGCGCGGGGCCTGCCGGGGCGGCAACTGCACCGCCATCGTCTCGCCCGAAGGCCGTCACCTCGCCGACCCGCTCGGTCCTGGCGAGGGCATCCTCATCGCCGACATGGACCTCGCGCTGGTGACCAAGCGCAAGCGGATGATGGACTCGGTCGGCCACTACGCCCGTCCGGAACTCCTCAGCCTTCTCCACGACGACCGCCCGGCCTCGTTCGTGCACCAGCCAACCCGTTCGCAACATCAATCCCGGAGCCTCGACCATGAGCAGTTCCCCGCTTCCGACGAGCCTTCCCACGCTTCCGCCGGTCATGGCAGGCCTGGTCGGGATGCCGACGGAGCGCCTGATCAACGCGCTGCAATCCTACGGCGTTAGGCTCGCCGACACCCGGGCCGGGGCTCCGAGCCGACGCGGCGGCGCCGGTCCCTCCGACCACAAGGCGATGACCATCGCGGGCCGCACCGTGATGGTGCCGGTCCACACCGAGGCGGCGTTCGACTCGCCCTTCCTGGTGCGCCGCCCGGATCTCGACGGGGTCTCGGTCATCGAGCACGACGGCGCGGTGATCGGCCGGGTGACCTTCCCGGGCAAGCCGCGCTTCTACGCCCTCTCGACCTTCGACGGGGTGCCGTACTCGAAGATCGCGGTGCTGCACGGGCGCGACGTGCTCGCGACAACCGTGCTGCAGACCTGCATCCGCTACGCCAGCCGCACCAAGACCTGCCAGTTCTGCTCCATCGGCCAGTCGCTGTCGGCCGGCCGCACCGTCGCGCGCAAGACGCCCGAGCAACTCGCCGAGGTCGCCCGCGCCGCCGTTCTGTTGGACGGCGTCAAGCACATGGTGATGACCACGGGCACGCCGAACGCCACCGACCGGGGCGCCGCGATCCTGTGCGAGAGCGCCTTCGCGGTGAAGGCGGCGGTGGACTTGCCCATCCAGGCGCAATGCGAGCCACCGGACGACGACCGCTGGTTCGAGCGCATGAAGGCGTCGGGCGTCGACGCGCTCGGCATGCACCTGGAGGCCGTCACCCCCGAGGTCCGTGACAGGATCATGCCCGGCAAGGCAAGCGTGCCGCTGAAGCGCTACTACGATGCCTTCGCGGCGGCTGTGCCGGTCTTCGGGCGGGGCCAGGTCTCGACCTACATCCTCGCCGGCCTCGGCGACGCCCCGGAGGCGATCCTCGCCATGGCCGAGCGCCTGGTCGCCATGGGCGTCTACCCATTCGTCGTACCCTTCGTGCCCATCTCGGGCACGCCGCTGGAGAGCCACCCGGCCCCGTCGCCGGATTTCATGCACGCGATCCTGCAGCCCCTGTCCGAGATGCTGGGTCGGGCGAACCTGCGCTCCACCGACATCAAGGCCGGCTGCGGTCGCTGCGGCGCCTGTTCGGCCCTCTCCACTTACGAGCGTACGGGGGTGGCGGCATGATCCTCGAACCCGTCGCGCCCTATCGCCCGAGCCATTTCCGGGTGAAGTTCGCCACCTCTCACTGGGAGCGCCGCGCCTGTGCCGCCCTGCGCCGGCAGGTGTTCTGCACCGAGCAAGGGATCTTCGCGGATGATGACCGCGACGCCATCGACGGACACGCCATCCCGATCTGTGCCCTCTCCACCCTCGGCGGGGATGCCGACGCAGTCGTCGGCACCGTGCGCATCCACGAGGTGGCGGAACGTCCTGGCGAGTGGTGGGGCTCGCGGTTGGCCGTCGCCAAGGCCTTCCGCGGCACGGCGGCGCTCGGGGCCGGGCTGATCCAGGTCGCGGTCTCTTCGGCCCATGCACGGGGATGCACGCGCTTCCTGGCGCACGTGCAGGACCGAAACGTGCCGCTGTTCGAGGCCCTGCACTGGGCGAGCCTCGATGCGGCGGAGCTCCATGGTCGCCTTCACCACCTGATGCAGGCCGATCTCGCCGCCTACCCGCCGATGCACGACCCTGAGCACGGGCTCGTTACGTTCCGCAGGGCGGCGTGATGACCGCGGCCGTCGACCTCCAGGCCCTAGCCGGGCAGATCCGAAATGCACGGGGCGTCTCGCACAAGCGCGACATTGATGCCGTCGTCACGCGCCTCGGACTGGGCGCACGGCATGATGCGGTTCCGGTCGGAGACGATTGCGCCGCCATCCCCGATGGGGATGGACACCTGCTCTTCGCCATCGAGGGCTTCATCGACAGCTTCGTCTCGGCCGATCCCTATTTCGCCGGCTATTGCGGGATCATGGTGAACCTCAGCGACGTGGCAGCCATGGGCGGGCGCCCGCTCGCGGTCGTCGACGCCCTGTGGAGCCGGGACGCCGCGGCGGCGGACCCGATCCTGGCCGGTCTGTCGGACGCGGCCGCCCTCTACGGCGTGCCTGTCGTCGGCGGCCACACGAACACGCGTTCGGAGACCGGGAACCTGGCGGTCGCCGTGCTCGGCCGCGCCGGTCCCCGCCTGCTGACGAGCTTCGATGCGGCACCAGGCGACGACCTCGTCGCCGCCATCGACCTGCGCGGGCGTTTCCGCGATCCGCATCCCTACTGGGACGCTTCGACCGGGTCGCCGGGCGACCGCCTGCGCGCCGACCTCGCCCTGCTGCCGGGGCTCGCCGAGGACGGTCTCTGCCGCGCCGCGAAGGACATCAGCATGGCGGGCGTCGTCGGCACGGCGCTGATGCTGCTCGAATGCTCGAAGGTCGGCGCCGTCATCGACCTCGCCGCGATCCCGCGGCCCGACGACGTTGCGATGGCGCGATGGCTCACCGCCTTTCCGAGCTACGGCTACCTCCTCAGCATCCGCCCCGCCGACACCCCGGCCGTGCTCGACCGTTTCGCCGCGCGGGACATCACGGCCGCGACCATCGGAACCGTCGATGCGAGCCGGGTCGCGCGCATCCGCGATGCCGGAGGCGAGGAGGCCGTGGTCTGGGATTTCGTCGCCAGCCCCCTCATCGGCTGCGGCCGGGATGAAGCGGAGGCCTCGGCATGACCGGTCTGCGCATCGCCCTGCTTACCCACTCCACCAACCCGCGGGGCGGCGTCGCCCATTGCCTCGCCCTGGCCGAAGCTCTGTGCGCCCTCGGGCACGAGGCGGTGGTCCACGCGCCTGACCCGTCCGGCCGTGGTTTCTTCCGGGCCGCCGCTTGCCCCACGGTTTCCGTCTCCGCCCGCACGGTTGCCGGTGACACGGTCGAGCTCGTGCGGACGCGCATCAACGACTACCTCGTTCATTTTGGGTCGCCGGCGGCCTGTGACTTCGATGTCTTCCACGCCCACGACGGCATCGGCGGCAACGCGCTCGCCACCCTGAAGCATCGGCGTCTGATTCCGGGTTTCGTTCGGACGGTCCACCACTTGGATACATTCGCCGACCCGCAGCTTGCCGATTGGCAGGATCGCTCGATCCAGGAGGCTCGGCGCATCCTCTGCGTCAGTCAGGGCTGGACCGACCAGGTCCGTTCGGACTTCGGTGGGATGCCTGAGGTCGTCGGCAACGGCGTCGACATGGCGGCCTACCAACCCACGCCTGACCTGCAGGATGCCGCCGTACGGCGGCGCTGGGGGTTGAGCGACGGTCCCATCGTCCTAGCCATCGGCGGCTTCGAGGCGCGCAAGAACACCCTCGGCATCATCGAGGCGTTCGCGCGCTTGCGTGAGCGCCATCCCGGGGCCCAGCTCGTCATCGCCGGGGGAGCCTCGCTTTTCGATCACGCCGCCTACCGCGCGCGATGCCATGCGGCCCTAACCGCCAATGGCCTGGCGGCTGGGGCAAGCGGTACCGTGATCGAGACCGGTCCGGTTCCGCAGGCCGATATACCGGCCCTCTACCGTATCGCCGACGTGCTGGCGTTTCCTTCGCTGAAGGAAGGGTTCGGCCTGTGCGTGCTGGAGGCGATGGCCTGCGGCACCCCGGTCGTCGTCTCGCACCGACCGCCCTTCACCGAATACCTCGCCGAGGGTGACGCACTGTTCGTCGATCCGGCCGCCCCCGACGACATCGCCCGAGCCATGGCAATCGCACTCGTGCCGGAGACGCACGACCGCCTGAGGCTCGCGGGCTTCGCACGGGCCGCCGCCCATTCCTGGCGGGCCTGCGCCGAGCGCCACCTCGATGCCTATGCGGGCTGCGCCCGCATGCGACAGGAGCCGACCCATGCCTGAGATGCACTTCCACGTCCGCTGGCCCGACGGTCGGCGCGAGGCCTGCTACTCGCCGTCCCTCGTCGTGAAGGACTTCCTCGTGCCGGGCGAGAGCTACGCCGTCGACGAGTTTGTCGAGAAGACCCGCACCGCCCTCAACATCGCGAGCGAGCGCGTACGCGAGAAGTACGGCTTCGCCTGCTCGTCCGCCCTGGACCAACTCGCCCGGATCGAGGCCGCCGCGAAGCTCCAACCTTCCGATGGTCGGGTCATGGTCGAGACCTTCGAGCCCTGAACCGCCCCCCTTTCTGCGAACTCACGGAGTGAGAGCCATGACGTCCACCCCCCGTCACGTTCCCGTTGCCGTCGTCGGCGGCGGCCAGGCCGGCCTCTCGGTCAGCTACCACCTCAAGCAGCGCGGAATCGAGCACCTCGTCTTCGAGAAGAACACGGCGGCCCACACCTGGTCGACGCAGCGCTGGGACACGTTCTGCCTCGTCACGCCGAACTGGCAGTGCGACCTGCCAGGCCATCCCTACGATGGGCCGGAGCCGGACGGGTTCATGCGAAAGGACGAGATCGTCGCGTATCTCAAGGCCTTTGTCGCCAAGGTGAACCCGCCGATACGCGAGGGCGTCTCGGTTACCCGTGTCGAGCGGCAGGAAGACGGCATCTTCTCGGTCCAGACCTCGGAGGGCGACTACACCGCCGACGAGATCGTCGTGGCCTCGGGCGGCTACCACACGCCGATCATCCCGCGCATGGCCGAGAAGCTGCCGGGCTCCGTCACGCAGATCCACTCGAACCAGTACCGCAACGCAGCCCAATTGCCCGAGGGCGAAGTCCTGGTCGTCGGCTCCGGACAGTCCGGCGCGCAGATCGCCGAGGATCTGCATCTGGCAGGTCGCAAGGTGCACCTCGCGGTCGGCGACGCACCCCGCTGCGCCCGGTTCTACCGCGGCCGCGACGTCGTCACCTGGCTTGCCGACATGGGCTACTACGAGATGACCGTCGACAACCATCCGCTGCGAGACGGCGTCCGCGACAACACCAATCACTACGTCACCGGCCGTGACGGCGGCCGCGACATCGACCTGCGCCGCTTCGCCACCGAGGGCATGAAGCTCTACGGTCTGATGGAGGACTACCGGGACGGCAGCCTGCGCTTCCGCGACGACCTCAAGCGCTCGCTCGATGGCGCCGACCGGACCTACAACGGCATCAACGCCGCCATCGACAAGTACATCGCCGAGAAGGGCATCGAAGCCCCGGAACAGGAACAATACGCGCCGGTCTGGGAGCCGGGCGAGCCGGTCACAAGCCTGGCCCTCGACGGCTCCGGCATCACGTCGGTGGTCTGGTGCATCGGCTTTTCGCCGGACTTCCGCTGGCTCGACGCCTCCGTGTTCAACGGTTCGGGCAGCCCGAAGCACAGGCGCGGCGTCACGAACGAGGAGGGGATCTACTTCATCGGATTGCCCTGGCTGAACACCTGGGGGTCCGGGCGTTTCGGCGCGGTTGGCCGCGACGCCGAACATGTCGTCCAGGCGATCCAGCAGCGCTTCGGCACCGAGCGGTTCGCCCTGAAGTTCGCGGTCTGAGGCTGGCCTCGACGATAGCCCGGATGGCACCGGCCAGCATGTCGGGTGCAACGGCTCCGATCTCGCTCAACCTCGAAGCCCATGGGACTGCTCCGACGACGGTGTGCCTGTGCCATCCCTGCAACAAGGCGTCAATCCAAGTATCGGCCAAAAAAAGTTGAGTAGACTACGAAGACTGAGGACTTAGAATATAATAATTGTTGGATATGCATACAAATTGAGTGCAGATCCGATCAATCAAAATAAACAACTACTAAAATTGCCGATACGCCGCCATCGCCGATGCTTCCCGGCGGACGGGTGCGGCTGCCTGATGAAGTTCCTAGCAGGGGATTGATGATGTTGAAGAAGTTCGCGGCCGCGGCAGGAGCGTTCGCCGCAATCACCCTCAGCGCGACCGCCTCGTTCGCGCAATCCACCACCATCCCCGGCGAGCAGGTCGGCCTCGCCGTCGGTGCGCCGCTCCCCGAAGGCATCTACGCCATCGACACCTTCATCTACCGCCGGAACGACACCCGGTTCTCGACCGATACCGCGATCAACGTGCCGGTCCTGGTCTGGTCGACAGGCTTCAAGTTGTTTGGCGCCAACGTCGAGCCATTGCTCGCACAGCCCACGGTGTTCGGCTTCTCCAATAATCCGGCTGGCGTGCCGAACCGTGATTTCTCGGTCAACGTCGGAACCCTTGTCGGATCGATCTTCGCATGGGACCTCGGCAACAACTTCGGCGTCAGCTATCTGGCGGCGGTCCATCTGAACGATCTCGACGCCGGTCGAGGCCTGACGCAGTTCTCATCGAACACCTACCGCCAGGGTTTCGCGGCGAGTTACACGGGCGATGGCTGGAACCTTACCGCCAACCTGACCCATAACTTCTACGACTCCCCCGGGCGGTTCGAGGGGCCGGTCGGTCGTGCCATCGGTCCCCTATACCTGGCCGACGCCCTCCTGCTCGACCTCACGGCTACCAAGAAGTTCGGCAAGTTCGAAGTCGGCGCGGTCGCCTACGGGGTGACGGACCTGCCTCTCGGCGGTCGCGACTTCGCGCGGGCCACCGCGCAGGGCTACACGCGCGCAGGACGCTTCGCGGTCGGCGGCCTGGTCGGCTATGATTTCGGGCCGTTCACCGCGCAATTGATGGTCGCCCGCGACGTCGCGGTCCGGACCCGCGGCACCGAGTCGACCGACGGCTTCATCCGTCTCATCGCCCCGCTATACAGCGCACCGAAGGCTGCCGAACCGATGCCGGTCAGTCTCGTCCGCAAGTATTGATTCCGGCATTCGCGCCCCCAGTCACCCTCACCTGAGGTAGCGGGGACGTGACCGCAATCGAAGTGAAAATCCTTCCCAAGGACCCCGCTTCGATAGGGGCCGGGTGGTTCAGTCTCAACAGCTACCACCACCCGGTCCCGCCCTCCGCAACGGAGAAGGTCCATGACTTTGCACATGCGGTTGGCAGGTGGCGGTTCTCCCCTCTCGGACGCGTCCAGCTACGTACTGGGCATGCCGCACTTAAGCCCGAACGGCCTCTCGGAAAATTGGCTTTGGAAGGAGCTCGGGCATCGTCACTGGAACTTGATCGCCAAGGCCTACGGCAGGGCGGCGACCGGGTTCGGTTCCGTGGGCGACCAGCCCATCTACGCCGCGTTCCGTAACATCTCGCTGCATGGTGGCGACCTTGGCGGCGTTCGGGAGAACGACAGCTTGGATGTACGCTCGACGATCACGCACCTCTCGGAGACCCGGGTCGTCAGTCGCCATTTCGCCGCGTGTCGGGACCGGTTGATCGCGGATGTGGAGATGACGTCCGTGTTCGTCAGGCGTCAGGCCGAAGGCGTGAACCGCTCCATCACCCGTGTCAGGATCGAGGGTACCGGAAGCGCGGAACCCTCCCTGGGGACCCTGCCATCGCAGCCAGCGTATCGTTGTCATGAGACGTTGGCCCACGATGTGTGGGTCGATGAGAATGAGTTGGGCACAACACCAATCACGATGTGCCCACATTTGGACTTCAATGGCGCCGGCCTCCTGTATTTCAGCAGCTTCATCGCCGCGGTGGATAGAGCTGAGTGGCGTTTCATCGGCAAACGGTCGGGCCAGTTCTCGACCAAAAGGCGTCACGCGCGGTTCCACGCGAACATCGAGGTAGGTGACGACATCACCGTGCGGATGTTCGCAGCACAGGATGGTGCGGGATGCCGGCATCGTGCGCTTCTGAGCGCCTCGGTGGATGGTAAGCTTTTGGCCGAAGTGGTGACGCACCGCACGATGTCCTGATCTAGCTTCCTACCTACCAACGACAGTTTATTATATGCTCACTTAATTCTACGGCGTGGTGCTGGCAGTTTCCATCCAATCCGCATTCCAAGAAACTTACGCCGTTCAATGGACGTTGATTTCGCTTCCAATGTATTTTGCTTCCATGTTCATCAAGGACCAAGGGGCTGAACGTCCGCTATTGGGAACAATCTGGATTACCTGATTTGGCGAGGTTGGGTCGGAAAGGGAACGTCCGCTTCAGGGCGAAAGGCCAAAGTCCGGTCACCGCCCTCAGCAGACCATCCCACGGCCAAGCTGAGCGGATTCCCACCCTAAGCCGCCAGATCCCGCCGGACCGCATCGTCGGCGAGCGCCTGGAGCGTCTCCTCGAACACGGCGCGGATTTGCGCGATCTGCCGCGTGCCGGGGATCGCTCGCTCCCCACGTGCCCGCCCCTCGACGGCGGCGAGCAGTCCGACCAGCCGGATCGCTCCGACGTTGGCACTCATCGACTTCAACCCGTGGGCGGCGCTGGCGACGACGGCCGCGTCGCCGTTCGGGATCGCGGCTTCCAAGGCGGCGAGCGCCACCGGTGCCTGCGCCGTGTAGAGGCCGAGCACCCGGGCCAGGAAGGCGCCGTCGCCCATTTCGGCGAGGCCTTCGAGGGTTTCGCGGTCCAAGAGCGCCGGTGCGTCGGGAAGCGCTGGCGCGTCGTCGCGCGTCGGC
>NZ_VRUX01000319.1:0-4954 GCF_008039885.1 Methylobacterium sp. WL103 | reverse complement strand
GGCGCCGGGGGCGGCAGAGGCGGGGGCGGTGATCGCGGCGGCGCCGAGCGAGGCGAGCACGGCAACGGCGAAGGTCAGTTTCCTCACGGAGATAATCCTGTTTCTTGTCGTCGGGCCGCGGCACCCATTCCATCCTCCGGGTCCGAAGGAAGGGAGAAGGAAGTCGCGCCGGAGAAGCGCGGCGGGTCTCCGCTTCGACCCGCCGCTGGTAACGTACAACTCAGAGATTCGTTTCCTCGAACGCCTTCACCCATTCGGCGCAGATCCCGGAGCGGACGATGTCGTCGCGGGTGAACTCCACGACGGGGATCGGCATCATCCGGCTCTTGATCAGGTGGATGACGGTGCGCAGGCCCGAAGTCTCGCGCAGGTCGGTCTGCGAGACGTCGCCGTTGATGATCACCTGGCACGCGTCGCCGATGCGGGTGAGGAACATCTTGATCTCGGCGGTGGTCGTGTTCTGCGCCTCGTCGAGGATCACGAGGCAGTCCTTGAAGGTGCGCCCGCGCATCACCTCGAAGGGCACGATCTCGATGTCGCCGGCCTTCAGCGCGATCTCGAAGGCGGCGGCGCCCATCCGCTCCTTCATCGCCTCGGTGAGCGGCGCGACCCAGGGTGCGATCTTCTCCTCGAGGGTGCCGGGGAAGAAGCCGAGCGAGCGGCCGCCGGGGACGTTGGGGCGGGTGATGATCACCTTGGCGATGCGGCGCTGGCGCAGCAGGTCGGCGGCGCGGGTGCCGGCGATGTAGGTCTTCCCGGTGCCGGCCGGGCCGAGCACGATCACCTGCGGGTGGAGGGCCAGCGCGTCGAGGTACTCGGCCTGCCGGTCGGTCAGCGGTTGGATCGGGCCTAGGTTTCGTTCCTCGTCGAAGCGGGTCCTGTGCAGCCGGACCGTGCGGTCTTCAACCAGCTCGAGTCGTGCGCGCCGTCTTTTCATCGATCAACACTCCGCGTGGGACTTGCTAACCAAAAGGACTTGCTAACCAAAAGGACTTGCTAAGCTAGGAACTTGCTAACCTCGGGACCGCTCTTCGCTCTACCTTCGTGACGGGGCTTACTATGCCTCTCTCAAAGCAATCTGGCTGCCTCGAGCCGGTTCCGGCCCACGACACGAAGCTTGTGGACAAGGCGAGCCGCGAATGCGGCCGGCCTCGTCGTTGCAGGAGCATGCAACGCGCGCACCATAGAATCGCCGCCTGCGACGACCGCATGACGGTGGTGGACGGGTGTTGCCGAAATGGTTCGGAGACGGGCGTGTCGTACGCCGGGAAGGTCGGGCGATGGGGCCGTGTCCGGTCCGCCCAAGGTCGTGTCCTACGCCTCTACCCGACGCCGTCCCGCGGCGGCGTCAGGCCGGCTGCAGGAAGCTGTCGAGCACCATCTTGCGACCGGCCTTGTCGAAGTCAACGGTGAGCTTGTTGCCGTCGACCGCGGCCACGTCGCCGGGACCGAACTTGGTGTGCAGAACCCGCATCCCGGTCTCGAAGGCCGAGGGCGCGCCGGTGGACTTGGCGATCAGCTCGCCTTCGATCTGGCGCGGCCCGCCGCGCCCGCCGCCGGGCGAGGCGCCGAAGCCGCGGGCGGTGGTGTGCGCCGCGCCCTTGCCGAAGTTGCCGGATCCGCCGTTCCCTTGCCCGGTGTTGGCCTGCGCCCGCTGCCAGCCCGGCGTGCCGTAGCTGGAGCCGAAGGGCTGCGGGTTGCGGTCGAACCGCGAGGCGCCCGCCGAGAAGTGGGCCGGCGCCTCGATCACGTCGACGGCGGTCTCGGGCAATTCGTCGATGAAGCGCGAGGGGATTGTGGAGGACCATAGGCCGTGGATGCGGCGGTTGACGGCGAACGACAGCTTTGCCCGCTTGCGGGCGCGCGTGAGCCCGACATGGGCGAGGCGCCGCTCCTCCTCCAGGCCGGCGCGGCCGCTCTCGTCGAGCGCGCGCTGGTTCGGGAACAGGCCGTCCTCCCAGCCGGGCAGGAACACCGTGTCGAACTCCAGGCCCTTGGCCGCGTGCAGGGTCATCAGCGAGACGCGGTCGGCGCCCTCGGCCTCAGAGGCTTCCATCACCAGCGAGACGTGCTCGAGGAAGGCGCCCATGTCGGGGAATTCCTCCATCGAGCGGACGAACTCCTTGAGGTTCTCCAGACGCCCGGCGGCGTCGGCCGACTTCTCCTTCTGCCACATCTCGGTGTAGCCGGATTCCTCGAGGATGGTCTGCGCCACCTCGGAATGCGGGTTGCTCTCGACGAGCCGCGCCCAGCGCGAAAAGCTCTCGGTGAGCGCGCGCAGCGTCGAGCGGACGCGCGGCTTGAGCTCGTCGGTCTCGCAGAGCTTTCGCGCGGCGTGCAGGAACGGCACCTGCTCGGCGCGGGCATAGAGGTGGAGCTGCTGCAGCGTCGCGTCGCCCAAGCCGCGCTTGGGGGTGTTCACGATCCGCTCGAAGGCGAGGTCGTCGGACGGGTTCTTGGTCGCGCGGAGGTACGCCAGCGCGTCGCGGATCTCGGCGCGCTCGTAGAAGCGCGGGCCGCCGATCACCCGGTAGGGCAGGCCGAGCTGGACGAAGCGGTCCTCGATCTCGCGCATCTGCGCCGAGATCCGCACCAGCACCGCGATTTCGGAAAGCGGGTGCTGCTTGGCCTGGAGCGACTCGATCGATTCCGCCAGAAGCCGCGCCTCCTCCTCGGAATCCCAGGCGCCCGACACGGTGACGGGCTCGCCGAGCTCGTCCTCGGTCCGCAGCGTCTTGCCGAGCCGGCCCTGGTTCTTGGCGATCAGGCCCGAGGCGGCGGCCAGGATGTGGCCGGTGGAGCGGTAGTTGCGCTCCAGCCGCACCACCACGGCGCCGGGAAAATCGTGCTCGAAGCGCAGGATGTTGTCGACTTCGGCCCCGCGCCAGCCGTAGATCGACTGGTCGTCGTCGCCGACGCAGGCGATGTTCTTCCGGGTCTGCCCGAGCAGGCGGAGCCAGAGGTACTGGGCGACGTTCGTGTCCTGGTACTCGTCGACCAGGATGTAGCGGAACTTGTCCTGATAGATGGTCAGGACTTCGGGGTTCTCGCGCCACAGCTTGAGGCACAGCAGCAGCAGGTCGCCGAAGTCGACCGCGTTCAGGGTCACGAGCCGCGCCTGGTAGGCGGTGTAGAGGTCGCCGCCCTTGCCGAAGGCGAAGGCTTGCGCCTCGCCGGCGGGGATCTGGTCCGGGCCGAGGCCGCGGTTCTTCCAGCCGTCGATGACGTGACCGAGCGCGCGCGCCGGCCAGCGCTTCTCGTCGATGTTCTGGTCCTTGAGCACCTGCTTCATCAGGCGGAGCTGGTCGTCGGTGCCGAGGATCGTGAAGTCGGACTTCAGGCCCACCAGCTCGGCGTGGCGGCGCAGGATCTTGGTGCCGATGGCGTGGAAGGTGCCGAGCCAGGGCATGCCCTCGCCGGCCGGCCCGACCAGCGTGCCGATCCGGTGCTTCATCTCCCGCGCGGCCTTGTTGGTGAAGGTCACCGACAGGATGTCGAACGGCCGCGCCCGGCCGGTGCTGATCAGGTGGGCGATGCGCGTGGTCAGCACCCGGGTCTTGCCGGTGCCGGCGCCGGCCAGCACCAGGACGGGGCCTTCCGTCGCCTCGACGGCGCGGCGCTGCTCCTCGTTCAGGCCGTCCAGGTAGGACGCGGCGGTCGGGCGCAAGCCCCCCATGGCGCGGGCGGCGATGGAGCTGGGGCCACGCCCCGCGTCGGAAGGCGGCGTCGCATGCGAGGAATTCGGCATCGGCAATCCCTGGACCAAAACGCGAACGGCGTCGAGGCCCGGACGCGATGTCGCCGCCCCGCACGGTCGCAGGCGGGGAGTCGCAGGCGGGGAACCCAGGGCCGTCCGGCCGCTTGGTCAGATCATCGCAAGACCCACATCATAAAGACCACACGAGATTCAGGAGCGCCCGATGCGCATCGTGCCGATCGCCGTCCTCGCCGTCCTCGCCGCCACCCCCGCCCTCGCGCAGGTCCGGCAGGGCAACCCCGACGCCGCCAACGAGTCCTTCGCCCGCCAGAGCGAGTCCCGGGCGCTGCAGCAGAACATCACCTCGCAGAACAACACCACGCGCATGGAGATCCAGCGCAGCCAGCAGATGCAGGCGCCTCAACCCACCCCGGGCGTGGTCGTCGCCCCCCGGCGATAAACGGACCGTCGCTTCCCTCCCCCCACTGCGGGGGAGGGAAGGGGGGCCCGCTCGAGCGATCCGGTAAATACCCGGCGGCCTGCGCCTGAAACGACCCTGCCCGCCCCCGACAAAAGCCCGCTGGCGCTGGTTGCCGCAGGGCGTGCTATGCCCGCCGTGAACCCGCCGGGTGGCGCGGGATGCATGCGGAACGATCACGGTGCGTGACCTTCTGACCGCGCTCGCGGGCGCCGTCATCCTAATCCTGGTCGCGGCGCTCGCCGTGCCCCCCTTCATCGACTGGCCGGCCCATCGCGCCTTCGTCGACGCGACCGTGAGCCGCTCGCTCGGGCTGACGGTCCGCACCGAGGGCCGCATCGACGTGCGGCTGCTGCCCTCGCCGCGCCTGCGCCTCGACCGCCTGCACCTCGGCGACGATGCGGGAAAGCCCGCCCTCGACCTGCGTTTCGTCAAGGCCGAGCTCGGCCTGACCCCGCTGCTGTCGGGCGCGGTCCGGTTCACGGAGACGCGGATCGGCCGCGCCGAGATCAAGCTGCCGGTGACCGAAGGCGACGCCCTCGTGGTGCCTGCCGGTCTCGGCGAGACCCTGCGCGGGCGCGACCTCGCGGTCGAAGACCTTCACGTCCAGCAGCTGTTGCTGACCACGTTCGTGCCGTCGACCGGGCGCACCGACCAGTTCTACGCGGAGGCCGTGCAGGTCCAGGCGCCGGCGCTCGTCGGCCCGTGGCGGGTCTCGGGCAGCAGCGGCGGCCTGCCGTTCACCCTCGTCAGCGGCGAGCCGGGGGCGGACGGCGCGG
>NZ_VRUX01000318.1:0-4957 GCF_008039885.1 Methylobacterium sp. WL103 | reverse complement strand
GGCCGGGGACGGGTCGGCGGCCGTGCGGCCGTGCTCGTCCACCGGGCCCGGACGGCATCGCACATGCGGCCGCCTGCCTGAAGCCGGCGGCGAATCTCCCAGCTTGGTCGCCCGCACCCAGCGTCCATGAACGATCCTTCCGTTCCAGGGGGCGATGACGCAAGGATCCCGCGGCCAGGAACACTAGGCGTCTCATCGCAGCGAGAACGAAGGCGCATTTCGAGAGCACCTTCCGCGCCGACTTTGCTAGCTTTTCCGGGCTGACCCACGAAGGACCCGCGAAGATGCTGTCGAAGTTCGAGCGCTATCCCCTGACCTTCGGCCCGAGCCCGATCGAGCACCTGCCGCGGCTGACGGCCCATCTCGGCGGCGACGTGCTGATCTACGCCAAGCGCGAGGATTGCAATTCGGGCCTCGCCTACGGCGGCAACAAGCTGCGCAAGCTCGAGTACATCGTGCCCGACGCCATCGCGAGCGGGGCCGACACCCTGGTCTCGATCGGCGGCGTGCAGTCGAACCACACCCGCATGGTCGCGGCGGTCGCCGCCAAGATCGGCATGAAGTGCCGGCTGATCCAGGAGGCCTGGGTCCCGCACGAGGACGCGGTCTACGACCGGGTCGGCAACATCATGCTGTCCCGCATCATGGGCGCGGAGACGCAGCTCGTCGACGACGGCTTCGACATCGGCATCCGCGAGAGCTGGACGAAGGCCCTGGAGGACGTGAAGGCCAAGGGCGGCAAGCCCTACGCGATCCCCGCCGGCGCCTCGGTGCACAAGTTCGGCGGGCTCGGCTACGTCGGCTTCGCCGAGGAGGTCCGCGCCCAGGAGGCCGAGATGGGCCTGCACTTCGACTACATCGTGGTCTGCACCGTCACCGGCTCGACCCATGCCGGCATGGTGGTGGGCTTCTCCGCCGACGGGCGCGCCCGCAACGTGATCGGCATCGACGCCTCCTGCACCCCGGCCCAGACCAAGGCGCAGGTCCTGGAGATCGCCAGGAACACCGCCGAGCTCGTCGGCGCGCGGGCGATCACCGAGGACGACATCGTGCTCAACGAGGACTACGCCTACCCGGTCTACGGCGTGCCCTCGAAGGAGACGGTCGAGGCGATCCGCCTCTCGGCCCGGCTCGAAGGCATGATCACCGACCCCGTCTACGAGGGGAAGTCGATGCAGGGCATGGTCGACCTCGTGCAGAAGGGCTTCTTCCCCAAGGGCTCGAAGGTGCTCTACGCCCATCTCGGCGGAGCGCCCGCGCTCAACGGTTACAGCTACACCTTCCGAAACGGCTGAGCCGCGTCAGAAGCCGCCGGACTCCGTCGGCGGCAGCGCCGCCACCAGCTGCCGCAAGAAGGCTTGGACAGCGTGCGGCAGCTTGCGGTCGCGCATCACTTGGACCTGGATGCCGCGCATCAGGCTCATCCGCGCGTGCACCGGGATGCAGACGAGCTCGCCGAGGCGCACCGGCGTCTGCACCGTGAGGGCCGACATCAGCGCCAACCCCTTCGTCCGCCGAACGAAGGGCAGCAGGGCGGAGAGGATGTTGGCCGTGAGCGTCGGCTCGATGGTGATGTCCTCGGCGAGGCAGGCCGCGTCGAAGACCCGGCGAGCCGTGGTGTCGAGGGTCGGCACCGCGATCGGGTAGGGCTTCAGGTCCGCGAGCCGGATCGCGGGTCGGCGCGCCAGGGGGTGATCGGGGGCGCTGAGCGCCACCATCTCGACGGCGTTGTCGTAGGCGACCGCGACCAGGCTCGAGGGCGCGAGCGCGAAGGTGATGCCGATGTCGGCGTCGCCCGCCGCCACCACGTGCGTGACCTGGGCGGGGGGCAGCATCTGCACCTCGAAGCGGATGCCCGGATGGGCGGCGTGGAACCCCGCGATCGCGTTCGGCAGCAGGTCGAGGGCGAAACCCTCCGAGGTGGCGACCCGGATGAAGCCGCGCGCCAGGCCCTGCAATTCCTGGATATCGGCTGCGACCTGCTCGGCCCGCAGCAGGGTCTGGCGCGCGTGTTCCGCCAGCAGCTCCCCGGCCGGGCTGAGCACCATGCCGCGCGGGCGACGCTCGAAGAGGACGCAGTCGAGTTCGCTCTCGAGATTGGAGATCTGCCGGCTGATCGCCGAGGCTGCGATGTTCAAGTGCGTGGAGGCCGCGGCGATCGACCCAGTTCTGGCGACGGCCAAGACGTAGCGAAGGCCCGAAACGTTCATGGAACCCTGTCGATTGCCGAAACGGCACGGCAGCAATCACGAAATTCTACTTGTTGCGATGCCAATTGCACAACACCATGGCACGACGAAAAAAGCGGCAGGTCGATGCGGGCGGTCCGATGCTGGCCGCGCGGACGGGTGAGAAGGACCGACATCATGGCGAGCAGGATCATGACGACACACCGCTCCACGGCACGCGCCGCGCTCACCCTGCTGATGTTGGCCGCCAGCGTCCCGGCGCTCGCCGGCAAGGCGAACGACATCCTGGTCTACGCCTCCGACACCGAGCCGGAAAACGTCAGCCCGTATCACAACAGCGCCCGCGAGGGCGTCATCCTGGCCCGCAACGTCTGGGACACCCTGATCTACCGCGACCCGAAGACCGGCACCTACCAGCCGATGCTGGCCACCGCCTGGAAATGGGTCGATCCCGTCACCCTCGAGCTGACCCTGCGCGAGGGCGTGACCTTCCACAACGGCGACGTCTTCGGCCCGGAAGACGTGGCCTTCACCTTCAACTACGTGCTGACGCCGGAAGCCCGCACGGTGACGAAGCAGAACGTCGACTGGATGAAGTCGACGGAGGTCGTCGACGCCCACACCGTCCGCATCCATTTGAAGGCCCCCTTCCCGGCCGCGCTCGAATACCTCGCCGGCCCGACACCGATCTTCCCGGCGGCCTACTTCAAGAAGGTCGGCCTCGACGGCTTCGCCAAGGCGCCCGTCGGCACCGGCCCCTACCGCATCACCGCGGTCGAGAACGGCCGCGGCGTGAAGATGGAGCGCTTCGCCAAGTATTGGCCTGGCAGCCCGATCGGCGCGGCCAAGATCGGCAAGCTCGAGTTCCGCGTTATCCCCGACGCCGATAGCCGCATGGCCGAGCTCGTCACCGGCGGCATCGACTGGATCTGGCGCGTGCCGAGCGATCAGGCCGACCAACTGAAGGGCGCCCCCAACATCTCGGTCCTCAGCGCCGAGACCATGCGGGTCGGGTTCCTGCAGTTCGACACCCTCGGCCGAGCCAAGGAGAACTCGCCTCTGAAGGATCCCCGCGTCCGGCAGGCGATCTCGTACGCCATCGACCGCAAGGCCATGGTGGACAACCTCGTGCGTGGCGGGAGCCGGGTGATGAACGCGGCCTGCTTCATCGACCAGTTCGGCTGCACCGACGAGGGCGTGCCGCGTTACAGTTACGATCCGGCCAGGGCCAAGGCGCTTCTCAAGGAGGCGGGCTACCCGAACGGCTTCGAGATCGATCTCGGCGCCTACCGCGAGCGCGACTACGCCGAGGCCGTGATCGGCTACCTGCGCGCCGTCGGCATCACCGCCCGGCTGAACTACCTGCGCTACGCGGCGCTCCGCGACCTCATCCGGGGCGGCAAGGTCTCGATCGCCTTCCAGACCTGGGGATCGTTCTCCGTCCTCGACGTCTCGGCCTTCACGGGCGTCTACTTCCGCGGCGGCGACGAGGACCTGACCAAGGACCCCGAGACTATCGCGGCCCTCCAGGCCGGGGATGGGGCGACCGACCCGGCCGTGCGGAAGGTCAAGTACGCCGAAGCGCTCAAACGCATCGCCGGCCAGGCCTACGCCCTGCCGTTGTTCTCGTACTCGACGAACTACGCCTTCACGTCGGACCTGACCTTCACGGCGCAGCCCGACGAGCTGCCGCGCTTCTACGCGGCGCAGTGGAAGTGACGGCCGGCGCCTGAAGCCGACCGACCGCCGACCGAACGAGGGAGCCGGGCCATGCTGCGATTCATGATCCAACGAAGTCTGGTGGCGCTGGCGGTCGCCGTGACGGTGTCGGTGGCGAGCTTCATGCTCCTGCACCTGTCGGGCGACCTCGCCACCGCCATCGCGGGGCCGGAGGCGACCTCCGTGCAGGTGGAGGCGATCCGGGTCCAGTACGGGCTCAACCAGCCCCTTCTCGCGCAGTTCTTCGCCTGGGGGGCCAAAGCGATCCGGCTCGATTTCGGCAACTCGTTCTACTTCCGCGAGAGCGTGATCGACCTGCTGGCCGCCCGCCTGCCGATCACCCTGTTCCTCGGCGTGGTGGCGCTGGCCGTGGCGCTCTTCGTGGCCATCCCCCTCGGGGTGCTGGCCGCGGTCCGGCGCGACACCTGGATCGACCGGGCCGCCCTCTCGGTCTCGGTGCTGGGCCAGGCCATGCCGAGCTTCTGGTTCGGCCTGACCCTGATCATGATCTTCTCGGTGAACCTGCGCTGGCTGCCGGTCTCCGGCAACACGACCTGGAAGCACTTCGTGCTGCCGGCGATCGCGCTCGGCTACTACGCCATGCCGGCGGTGATGCGGCTCACCCGCAACGGCATGCTGGAGGTCCTGGCCTCCGACTACGTCCGCACCGCCCGCGCCAAGGGCCTGCCCCCGCGCAAGATCCTGATCCGGCATGCGCTTCGCAACGCCGTCATCCCGGTGATCGCGCTCGCCGCCGTGCAGTTCGGCTTCTTGCTCGGCGGCTCCATCGTGATCGAGGCGGTGTTCTCGCTCCAGGGGCTCGGCCAGCTCGCCTGGGAATCCATCGCCCGCAACGACTTCCCGGTGGTGCAGGCGATCGTGCTGGTCCTGGCAATGATCTACATCGCCCTGACGCTGGCCGCCGACCTCCTCAACGCCTTCCTCGATCCCCGGCTGCGCCAATGACCCTCCAGCCATCCGCCTCCCCCATCGCGGCCGGCTTGCCCGAGACGCCGACGGCCCTCTCGGCCGACAGGCCGGCGGCGCTC
>NZ_VRUX01000317.1:0-4960 GCF_008039885.1 Methylobacterium sp. WL103 | reverse complement strand
GGTCGACGCCGCCGCCCGCGGCGACGTGGCGGCGATGCAGGCGCCCGAGAAGGCGCGACAGGCGCCGGACATCGGGTTCAAGGGCCCGGGCAAGGAGGTGGGGGGTGAAGGAGCCCAGGCGGACGTGCGGCTTTCGGACTTCCGCGGCCGTCTCGTCCTCGTGAACCTGTGGGCGACGTGGTGCGCGCCGTGCAAGGCCGAGATGCCGGCCCTCGACCGGCTCGAGGCCGCCCTCGGGGGCAAGGACTTCGCCGTCGTCGCGATCAACCTCGATACGCGCAACCTCGACAAGCCGCCGGTCTGGATGCGGGACAACGGCATCGCGCGCCTGGCCTACTATGCCGACCCGGGCGGGCGCGTCCTGCCGGCGGTGCAGCGCGACACCGGCTCGCCCGGCCTGCCGACGACGCTGCTCGTCGACCCCGCCGGCTGCACGATCGGAGTGATGAAGGGGCCGGCCGAATGGTCGAGCCCGGACGGGCTGGCGCTGATCCGCGCCGCGCTCGGCCGCACGTCATGAACCGGTCCATGTCCTGAACCCGGCGGCATGTTCTGCACACGGCGCCATGTCCGGAACCCTGCGTCACGTCCCGAACCGGTCGAGGAGCCGGTGACCACGTTCGCAGGCACCGATGTCCACGCGCCCTGCCGACGTCCATAACACCTTGGAACGAGACGCGAAGTCCGGGTCCGGCAGACGAATCGCAGCGATGTCCGATTGCCTGACGCGTAAGTCTGCGGCATAGCCTGGCTATAGCCGAGGTTGGGCCATGATCTTCGTCACGGATGCCGTAGGAAAGATGGTCTATCTCAGTCAGGAATGGACGGTTCTGACTGGTCAACAGCTTGAAGACGTCTCCCAACGTGGCTGGAGCAAGGTCATCCATCCGGACGACCTCGCGATCGTGGGCACCGTGGTGGCCGAGGCGACCGTCGCGCGGAGCGAGTTCACCGTGCGCTACCGCCTGCTCTCGCCGGACGGGCGGGCGATCTGGGTCGCGGCCGGCGCGGTGCCGTCCTTCGGGCCGCCGGAGCGGACCTTCCTCGGATTCCTCGGCTCGATCAGCCTGCTCGCGGCCCCCCCGCCGAAGGGCACCGCGAGCGGTGCGCTCGGTCGCTTCAGCCGTCCGTCGCCGGTGGCGGAATCCGAGCCGCGCTCGGTCCTGGAGCTGGTCGCCGACCACCTGATCACGGCGCACGCGCTGATCATGCAGGACGGCGGCACCTGCGCCTTGGCGGCGGTCGAGGTCGCGCTGCACGAGATCGGGCGCGAGCTCGCACGCGTATCCGAGACCGCGCAGGACGGCTCGAACCTGCACTGAGCGTTTGTCGCCCGCGGCGGATGCCGGTGCGCGTCAGGAAAATGGTCTTGTCGGCGCCGCGGTCTCCTTACGCCTCCGTGTCGGCGTCGAGGTCGCGCCCGCGGGTCTCGTGCATCATCCAGGCGGCGATCGTGCCGAGCACGCTGAAGCCGACGAGGTAGTAGGCCGGCGCCAGCGGGTCGCCGGTGATCGCAATCAGCTTGTTGACGACGTAGTTCGTGCTGCCGCCGAAGATCGACACCGAGAAGGCGTAGACGATCGACAGCCCGGCGCTGCGCACCGCCCGCGGCAGCGATTCGGGGATCGCGACGATGATCGCCGCCGCGTTGATCGAGGACAGGGCCGACATCAGGAACGTCACCGCGTAGACCGAGGCCGCGGTCGGCGACTGCGCCAGCCACCAGAAGGCGGGCACGGCCAGCACCACGATCGCGGCGCGGGGCCAGACCAGCACCGGCCGCCGGCCGAAGCGGTCGGCGAGCCAGCCGCCCAGCAGCGGGAACACCACCGAGGCGAGGCCGAGTGCGATCGGCACCGCGGTCGAGACGGTCTCGGTGAGGCCGAGGGTGGCGCGGGCGTAGACCGGCATGTTGGTGCCGATGGCGTTCGAGACCGTCGAGGCGGCGATGACCACGAAGGTCAGGAGCAGCAGGCGCCCGTGCTCGCGCAGCAGCCGCATCACCACCGCGCCGGTGGAGGCCGCCGCCGCCGGGTCTTCGCCCTCGCCCGCCGTCTCGGGCAGGTGGCTGCGGATGACGAGGCCGACCGGGACGACGCCGACGCCGAGCAGGAACATGATGCGCCAGCCCCACTCCGCCATCGCCGCCTCGCCGAGGAAGAATGTGAGCGCGGTGGCGACGACGCCGGCGAACAGCGCGGCGCAGCCCTGGCTGGCGATCTGCCAGCTCGCCACGAAGCCGCGGTGCTTCGGCGGCGCCGCCTCCAGCAGGTAGGCGGTGGAGGGGCCGACCTCGCCGCCCAGCGCGAGCCCCTGGATCAGCCGCCCGACGATGACGATGACCTGCGCCCAACCCCCCAGCGTCGCGTAGGAGGGCGCCAGCGCCAGCATCAGCATGCCGACCGCCATCAGCGCGATGGTGATGAGCATGGCGGGCTTTCGGCCCGCCCGGTCGGCGAAGGCGCCGATGACGATGCCGCCGATCGGCCGCATCACGTAGCCGATGCCGAACAGGGCGAGCGAGGCGAGCAGGCTGTCGGTGGCGTTGGCGGAGGGGAAGAACGCCGCGCCGATCGGAACGGCGAAGAAAACGTAGAGCGTGAAGTCGTAGAATTCGAGCGCGTTGCCGAGGACCACGGCGCCGACCGCCTTTCGGTTCAGGGCCGGATGCTCCGGTGTCGTCGTTGCGGTCATCGCGCGTCCTTGCGTCATCCGTTCTGGCATAGCCGGCCCGGGCCGGGACCGCCACCGGCGGGGTCGCCCGCGAGGGCGAAGGCGAGCGCGAGGGAGGGTGCGAAGGGTTGCCCGCGGGCGCAAAGCCGGGCACCCCCGGCGCCATGACGAAGCCGCGCCCCCTTTCCGCGATCCGTAACGCGCTCGCCAGCGAGGCGGCCGGAGGCCTCGTGCTGATGGCGGCCGCCGCCTGCGCGCTCGTCGTCGCCAACACCGGCCTCGCCGAGACCTACGCCCACGCGCTGCACGCACCGCTCGGTCCGTTGAGCGTGCAGCACTGGATCAACGACGGCCTGATGGCGGTGTTCTTTCTGCTCGTCGGCCTGGAGATCAAGCGCGAGGCCCTGGACGGCCGCCTGCGGACCTGGCCCGACCGGGCGCTGCCCGGCATCGCGGCGATCGGCGGCATGGCGGTGCCGGCCCTTGTCTACCTCGCCTTCAACGCGGGCACCGGGACGGCGCGGGGCTGGGCGATCCCGGCGGCCACCGACATCGCCTTCGCGCTGGGCGTCCTGGCGCTGCTGGGTAAGCGCGTGCCGGTGTCGCTGAAGATCCTGCTCAGCGCGGTGGCGATCGTCGACGACCTCGGCGCCGTGGTGATTATCGCGCTGGTCTACACCGGCGGCCTCGACCCGACGATGCTCGGCCTCGCCGCCTTGGTGCTGGCGATCCTCGTCGGCCTGAACCGCGCCGGCGTCGCCGCGCTCACGCCCTACCTGTTGCTCGGCCTCGTGCTCTGGGTGCTGGTGCTGCGCTCCGGGGTCCACGCCACGGTGGCCGGCGTGCTCCTGGCGATGACCATCCCGATCCGCCCGAGCCCGGGCCGGCCGGAGGACGCGACCTCGCCGCTGCACCGGCTGGAGCACGCGATCACCCCCTTCGTCGCCTTCGGGATCGTGCCGCTCTTCGGCTTCGCCAACGCCGGGGTGCCCCTGCTCGGCCTGTCCCCGGGGGCGCTCCTCGACCCGGTGACGCTCGGCGTCGCGGGCGGGCTGTTCGTCGGCAAGCAGGTGGGCGTCTTCGCCGCCCTGCGCCTCGCCGTCTCCCTCGGGCTGGCGCACCGGCCCGGCGGGGCGACGTGGCGCCAGGTCTACGGCGTCGCGGTGCTCTGCGGCATCGGCTTCACCATGAGCCTGTTCATCGGCGCGCTCGCCTTCACCGACGCCGCCCACGAGACGGAGGTGAAGCTTGGGGTTCTCGTCGGTTCCCTGCTCTCCGGGCTGGCGGGCGCCGCGATCCTCGGATCTGCCGCCCCGCGGGGCTCCGCGCGAGCCTGAATCCCGGCGGCCGTGAGCCGGCTGCGGAATTCGAAAGAATGGCCTTGCCAGCCCGGCCCGGACGGGTCTAGCCTCTCCTCATGGCGACGCGGCCTCCTCCCCAGAGGCCCCGGCGCCGGATCGAGACGAAGAGGAGGTCTGCCATGCATGCAAGCCCGACCCACGTCCATTCCGCCGACACCGGTGCCGGTGACCAGGACGATCCGCCGAGCGTCCACCGACAGGGATAGAGGTTTTCGGGAGGGTTTTAGGCGCCCGACCCCACGGCCCTGAGCGCCCTGGGACGAACGCCGGACACCAACCCTCGAACCCGGGAACGTGGCCCCTGCCACCGGCCCGTCGGCGAAAGCCGACGGGCTTTTTCGTTGCAGCCATCCGGCCGCTGACGCAGCGCAGCACCAGGCGCGCGGGCCGTCGCAATCGTATCCAAAATTACTTAGGTACCCGCCCCTGGCTGCTCTTGCGCGAGGGTGACGAAGCGGTAACGTCGAGCATCAATACACGAGGAGAGAATCACCGCGGAAGCAGATCGACGGCTCACGAGACGATCAACGCAGCACAGGATGGCCCCCATGCCCGAGACGATTCGCGTCAAGCCCACCCACGACGGCACCTATACGGTCTATCGCGGGTCCACTGCCTTGATCTCAGGCCTCACGCGCCTCCAGGCCGAACGCTACGAGGCCAGCATCGGCGACCGTCGGCTCTCCGGGCTCCTCGCCGCCTCCGCCTGATCCGAGCGTCGGCCCGGCCGCCTCGCGCACCGGGTCGTCCGATCGAAGCGTCAGCCCAGCGTCAGCGGGCCAAGGTCCGTCACGGTCCCGCCCGCTCCGATCCCACGCTGCGTCGCCGACACGACGTGGCGCCCCCCGTTCTCCGAGAACGCGTACAGGATGTAGGCCGCCCGCCGCGCGGCTTCCGAGCCGTGCCCGCCCGCATGCGCGCCGGGC
>NZ_VRUX01000316.1:0-4970 GCF_008039885.1 Methylobacterium sp. WL103 | reverse complement strand
GCCTGGAACGGCTCGACCGAGACCGCGCGGGCGGTCGCCTTCGCGATGCCGCTGCTGCGGGCGGCCTCCCGCGTGCTGGTGCTCAGCGTCGAGGGCGGCACGGTGCCGGGCCCGAGCGCGGAGGACCTTGCCCGCTCGCTCGCCTGCGAGGGCGTGGCGGCCGAGCACAGGGCGCTCCCCGCCGGGCGCCGGACGCCGGGCGAGACCTTCCTCGCCGAGGCCAAGGCCTTCGGCTCCGACCTGCTGATCAAGGGCGCCTACACCCAGAGCCGCTTGCGGCAGATGATCTTCGGCGGGCCGACGAGCCACCTCCTCGCCCACGCCGACCTGCCGATGCTGATGGCGCACTGAGCGCGGGACGCGGCGTCGCGGCTGGAACCTCGGCCGTAAGCCCGGCGTTCGCGCCTCGCCGGCCATCCAGGTCGATCGAGGGCTGACCACAGTGATCCGAGCTTATCTGATCGCGCTCGCGCTGAGCGCGACCTCCGTCGCGGCGCAGGCCCAGGCCCCGCAGGCCCCGACCTCCGCCCTGCAACCGAAGGAATCGGTCGCCCGCTACCACGGCACCGTCGAGGCCCGCGACGCCGAGTCTGTGCGGATCCGGCGCCCGGACGGCGAGACGGTCACCGTGCTGATGAACGTGAAGACGCGCCTGTTCATCGCCACCGCCGGGCGGCTGCGCGACATCAAGCCGGAGAGCTACGTCAGCATCGTGTCGGTGCCCGGCCCCGACGGGAAGCCGAAGCCGATCAAGGTCGCGATCTACTCGCCGTCGGAGCGCGGCTTCGAAGCCGGCACCAAGCCCTGGGACGCCGCCCCCGACGCGCGGCTCACTGCGGGCTGGATCGGCGGGCTCTCGCTCGATGCGCCGCGCGAGGTCGAGCTGGTCTACGAGGGCGGCAGCAAGACCTTCACCATCCCGCCCGGCACGCCGACGGCGCAGATCGCGCCGGGCGAGAAGGCCCTGCTGGTCCCCGGGGCCGACGTGGTCGTGCTCGCCCGCAAGGATGCCGAGGGCGTCGTCAACGCCGACCTCGTCGCCGTCGGCCGGTCGGGGACCGAGCCCACCTTGTGACATCCCGCACGACGCGACGCCGGCCGCCCTCCCCGACCGGCGACCTCTGATCGCAGGCCAGCGATGAAGGCATGGCGCCGGGCGGGTCGCCCGCGCTACATCGCCTGGCATGACCGACTTCACCCTCGATCCCCGGCTCGCCGCCGACACCGTGCCGGTCGGCGACCTCGGCCTCTGCTCCGTCCTGCTGATGGACGACGCACGCTTCCCGTGGCTGATCCTGGTGCCGCGCCGGCCCGGGCTGAGCGAACTCACCGACCTCGCCGCCGACGACGCGGCCGCACTGTGGCGCGAGGTGCACCTCGCCACGGGCGTGATGCAGGCGCTGGCCAAGCCCGACAAGGTCAACGTCGCGACGCTGGGCAACGTGGTGGCGCAGCTCCACGTCCACGTGGTTGGGCGCTTCCTGTCCGATCCGGCCTGGCCTGGCCCGGTCTGGGGCTTCGAGACGCGCAAGCCCTATCCGCATCACGCCCGCGCGCAGCTCGCCGAGCGCGCCGGCGCCCAGTTCGCAGCAGCCTGAGGTGGCGATGCCCGATCCGTTCGCGACGCTCGGCTTCACGCAGAGCCGGCTCGTCCGCCATTCCTCGGAGCAGCCGGAGGACGCGGTGCCGGCCTCCGACACACCGGACACCGGCCTCGTGCTGATGGCCGGCGACGCGCTCGTGCTGCGCGGCGGCAGCGCGATCCTCTCCGCCGAGGACGGCGCGCGGGCGAACCCGCTGATCACCCAGGAGCGGATCTTCCTCGGGCACGTCGAGGGGCGACCGATCTTCGCCGCGGTCGCGGCTCCCGAGGCGGCCGAGGCCTATGCCGACGACACCTTCCGGACGCTGGACCTGCGCACCATCGCCACCGAGGGCGCGGTGCCGCAGCAGGAGCTCGGCCTGCTCGCCACCGCCAAGTCGATGCTCGGCTGGCACGGGCGCAATCGCTTCTGCGCCAATTGCGGCACGCAGACCCTGTTCCGCGCCGGCGGCTTCCGGCGGGAATGCCCGACCTGCGCCGCCCACCACTTTCCGCGCACCGACCCGGTGGTGATCATGCTGATCCGTCGCGGCGAACGCTGCCTGCTCGGGCGCGGCCCGCACTTCAAGGAGGGGATGTACTCGTGCCTCGCCGGCTTCCTCGAGCCGGGCGAGACGATCGAGGCCGCGGTCGCGCGCGAATCCTACGAGGAGACGCGGGTGCGGGTGTCCTCGGTCGCCTACCACACCTCGCAGCCCTGGCCGTTCCCGTCCTCGCTGATGATCGGCTGCACGGCGGAGGCCCTGGACGAGACCATCGTCACCGACCCCACCGAACTCGCCGACGCCCGCTGGTTCGACCGCGCCGAGGTGCTGGCGATGCTGGAGCGCCGCCACCCGGACGACCTGTTCGCCCCGCCGGCGATGGCGATCGCCCACGTGTTGATGCGCGTCTTCGTCGACGGGCGGGCGTGAGGGTCGAAACCCGTCGTTCGCCACCGACTGCAAACGCCCGGAATCCGTGAACGCCGACCAGCTTGCCGGTTTCCCCCAGGCGATCAGCTCGCGATCTTCCGGCGGGGACCGAAACCTTGGAGAAGATCCTCGAACTGCGCCGCCGGCAGCGCCTTTGCGTACAGGAATCCCTGACCCTGCTTGCAGCCCATTTCGAGCAGCCGCGCCTCCTGGTCCGCGGTCTCGATCCCTTCCGCGATGATGTCCAACCCGATGTCGTTCCCGATCTGGATGATGGAGCGCACGATCGCCGCATCGTGCTGATCGGTCATCAGGTCCCGGACGAATCCCCGATCGATCTTGAGGCGCGTCAGCGGGAAACGCTTGAGCGAACTCAACGAGGCGTAGCCGGTCCCGAAATCGTCGAACGAGATGCCGACTCCGCGACGATGCAGGTCGCGAAACGGGCGAAGGACAGGTTCGTCGACCTTCAGGAAGATCGTTTCGGTGATTTCCAGCTCCAGCATCTCCGGGCTCAACCGGTGCCGCTGGAGCGCGTCGGCGACGTCCGATGTCAGCGTCCCCGACCGGACCTGGGCGGTGAACAGGTTGACGCCCATTTTCCGGATCGGGAGCCCGGCGTCGCGCCAGGCCGCCGCCTGCCGACAGGCTTCGTCGAGGATCCAGCGTCCGACCTCGAGGGCCAGGGGGTGCTCCTCGAGCTGCGGCAGGAAGGCGCCCGGATACAGCAACCCGCGTTCGGGATGCCGCCACCGCAGGAGGGCCTCGGCCCCGTTGATGCACCGGTTCTCGAGCGCCACCTGCGGTTGGTAGTGGAGCACGAACTCGCCGGCCGCGACCGCCCTGCGCAACTCCGACTGCATCGCCAGCCGCGAAAGCAGCGCGCTCCGCATCTCGGGCTGAAACAAGCGGAAGACACGCTTGCCGTCCTGCTTCGCGCGAAACAGCGCCAAGTCCGCGTTGCCGACGAGTTCGCCCGCCGACAGGCCCTGCGTCGGGCTGATGGCCCCTCCGACGCTGACGCCCAGATGGAAGGTATGACCTAAGACGCAGAACGGTGCCGCGAAGGCTTCGAGAAGCGCGGCGGCACCGGCTGCGACCTTCAGTGGATCGGTGGCGCCCGGCAGCATCACGGCGAACTCGTCGCCGCCGAACCTGGCGAGGATCGCATCTCCACCGAGCCAGGCCGGCAGACGGATGGCGAGGGTTTGGAGGACGGCGTCGCCGGTGCCGTGCCCGCAACTGTCGTTCACCTCCTTGAACCCGTCGAGGTCGAGCATGAGGACGCACGTGGCCTGACCGGCGACGAGCCGCGCGTCGAGCGTCTCTTCGAAGGACGCGCGGTTGGGCAACCCGGTGAGCGTGTCGTGATGCGCGAGCCTGACCAGATGCGCGTCGCGGGCGCGCCATTCCGAGATGTCGCGCATGATCGCCCCGAAGCCGAGGCCGAAGCGGTCTCTCCAGATCGACAACGTGAATTCGGCCGGAAACTCGCTGCCGTCGCAACGTCTCGCCGTGACCTCGATCGTTCGGCCGGCCATCCGGGAGGGCTCGTTACGGACCATGCGGGCCAAACCCGCCGCGTGGCTGGCGCGAAACCGTTCAGGAACGACGACATCGATGTTTTGGCCGAGCATCGCGCCGGGTCCGTATCCGAAGAGCGCCTCGGCCGCATCGTTCACGAAGGTGATACGACCGCTGCTGTCGTTGGTGATGAAAGCATAGGTGGCGGCCTGTACGAGTCCCAAAGCGCCCGCCACTCTGGTGTCTGAAGAGGCCGGGCCTTGAAGACCGAATGCTTGTTCGTTCGCGTCGATGCCGGTCATCACTTCAGCTCAATGGAATCCACGCATTGCGAAGAAGCAATATGTCACGGTAATCAAATCGAATTAAACATTTGTTTCAGCCATTTCGACTGATCGGGTTCACTAAATATGACTTTTATCCTATAAAAAATGTCGGTGCCGGTGCGGAAACCGGGCCGAAAACACGTGAACTGACATCCCGTGAACGCTCGCTTCCAACCGAACGAAGCGATTTCTGCGGCTGCGTCGGGTCGAGGACGAACGACATCGCGGGTTGATCCTCCGCTACGAGAGCCTGTTCCGCGATCTTCGGATCATGGAAGGCGATCGAACCCGCCGTGCAGCCGTATGACCTTCGCGCGAGCCGGCGTCCGTCTCGCGCGAAAGTGCCTCAGATCTCGATCGCCCGGCGCCCGCCCATCCCGGCGGGATCGAGGGCGACGCTCTTGATCACCGCGTGGACCGGGCGGCCGACCGCGAGGTCGAGGTCTCGGACGGCGGCGCCGGTGAGGCGGGCGGCGAGCACCGCGCCGCCGCAGGCGATCTCCACCATCACCGCGTGCCCGTCCGGGATCAGCGCGGCGACCCGGCCGGACAGCACGTTGCGGGCGCTGAGGCCGATCGGCACCGCGGTGGCGACCAGCACGT
>NZ_VRUX01000315.1:0-4983 GCF_008039885.1 Methylobacterium sp. WL103 | reverse complement strand
CTGCCGAACGCTCGCCCCGGAGGCCTCGCGCAGCGCCGCGATGGCCTGCTGACCGGAATCCTCGGCCGCCGCCGCCGCGAGGCGTTCGCCGGTCGGGCGGGGCAGCCGCACCAGGACTATGGTGCCGACCGTCTCCTCGGAGCGGATGCGCAGGGAGCCGCCGTGCAGCTCGGCCATGGAGCGGGCGATGGCGAGGCCGAGGCCCGAGCCCTTGTGGCTGCGGGTCAGGTTGGTCTCGACTTGCGAGAACGGCGCACCGAGGCGCGCCAGCGCCGCCTTCGGGATACCGATCCCGGTATCCTCGATGAACAGGTGGGCGTGGTCCCCGGCGGCGCGCGCGCGCACCGCAATGCGGCCGTGCCCGGGCGTGAACTTCACCGCGTTCTGCAGCAGGTTGACGAGGATCTGCTGCAGGGCGCGCTCGTCGGCGAGCAGCGCGAGGCCGGGCTGCAAGTCTATGGCGATGTGGAGGTTCTTCTGCCGCGCCGGCTCCGACACCAGCTTCAGCGCCCCGGCGACCGCGGCCTCGACGGCGACCTCGCGGCGCGCGAGGCGCACGCGGTCGGACTCGATCCGCGACATGTGGAGGATGTCGTCGATCATCGAGAGCAGGTAGTCGCCGCTGCCGCGGATGTCAGCGCAGTATTCGGCGTAGCGCGGCGAGCCGAGCGGCCCGTAGAGCTCGCTCGACATCAGCTCGGCGAAGCCGATGATCGCGTTCAGCGGCGTGCGCAGCTCGTGGCTCATGTTGGCCAGGAACTCGGACTTGGCCTGGTTGGCGGACTCGGCCGCCGCCTTCTGGTCGAGGTAGCGCTCGGCGAGGTCGGCGAGTTGCTGCGTCTGCAACTCCAGCGTGCGGCGCGAGCGCTTCAGGTCCTTGACCGTCTCGATCAGCTCGCGCTCCGAGGCAACGAGCTGCTCCTGGTGCCGCTTCAGGTTGGTGATGTCGGTGCCGACGGAGACGTACCCGCCGTCCTTGGTGCGTCGCTCGCTGATCTGCAGCCAGCGGCCGTCGGTGAGTTCCGCCTCGAAGGTACGGGCCGTCGCGCTCGCCGCATCGGTCTCCGGCATCTCCCGCCGGATCTGCGGCAGTACCCCGCGGCCCATCACCTCGTCGTAGCGGCGGCCGACCTGCGCGTCCTCGGGGGAAAGCGCGTGCAGGTGGCGGAACTTGGAATTGCACAGCACGAGACGGTTGCTCGTGTCCCAGATGACGAACGCTTCCGAGATCGCCTCGACGGCGTCGCGCAAGCGCATGTCGTTGGTGGCGCTGGTCTCGGCGAGGTGCTGCTGCTCGGTGACGTCGACGGCGATGCCGACGAGGTGGCGGCCGCCGTCTGTCACGTCCGGCACCACCTCGGCGCGGGTGCGCAGCCAGATGTAGGCGCCGTTCGCCCCGCGCATGCGGAAGGCGTGGTCGACAGCGGTCTGGCTCGCGGCCAGACCGCGCGCGAGGCTGTAGAGGTCGCCGTCGTCGGGGTGGACCAGGGCGTTGACGTCGCCGAAGGATAGGAACTCGCGCTCGCGGCGGTAGCCGAGCAGCGCGTACATCGAATCCGACCAGTAGATCTGCCCGCGTGGGATGTCCCAGTCCCACAAGCCGCAGGCGCCGCGGCCGAGCGCGGTGTCAAGGCGCCGGCGAATCTGCTCGCAGACCTTGTCGATCGCCTTCGCCCGGCGGCTCTGCAGCCCGTAGGCGAGGCCCACCCCGACGATGACGAGGGCGGCGGCGGCGACCAGGATCGCTTGGTGGCGGGCGCGGCCGGTCCAGCTTGCGGTCAGCGGTCCGAGCGATTGCATCACCGCGATGCGGCTTTCGCCGCCGGGGAGGCGGCGCATCGCCGCGAAGGCGGTCTCGCCGTCGGGGAGTGCTAGGCGCATCACGCCCGCCCGCTCGCCGAGCGTCGAGAGTGCCTCCGACTCGCCGAGCGCATTCTGAAGGGTCTCGGTGCCGGGCGGCAGTGGGGGCCTGGCCGCGACGATCCGGTCGCCTCGTGAGACGAGCATCACACGGCGTCCGGCCGGCAGGGTGCCCGCGGGAAATAGGTCGACGAGGCTCGCCTGGGCCGCCGCGTCGCCGAGGGCGTGGCCCGCCAGCGCTCCGGCCGAGAGGCGGGTGAAGGACTCGAGGTCGGCGCTCGCGGTGGCGAGCAGTTCCTCGCGCTGGGTCTGGAGGTGGAGGGCCGTCAGCCCCGCCAGGCAGGCGAGGAAGGTCGCAAGCAAGGCCGGCACCGCATAACGCAGCCAGGCTTCGGCCTGCACGAAACGGCTCGCCGGCGCGCGCGTCGGCCAGTGGATGCCGAGAATCGTATCCGCACGCGCGGAGAAGGAAGCGGAATCCGCCTCCGGCATGGTCGACCTCGTGCACTGGAAGCGTCCGGGCCTTGCTGCGCCGGCCCCGAATCTGAATTCAATTCATCACTTTCCCGAGTGGTTTGTCCACGGATTTTTTACAGCGTGGCTTGACTCCGAGCCGCGACTACCGACTCGGAATCAGCGGAGAATCGCCAATGTTAAGCGATGGTTAACCGGCTTCGAGCGTCCGGGCGGCGATGTCGGCCACGTCCCGGGAAAGGGCGGGGATCGCCTTGATCCGGTTGAGGATTTCGGCGGCCTTTTCCCGTCGCGAAATTTCCCACCGCCGCCAGGAAGAAAACGCGGTGAGGAGCCGCGCGGCGAGCTGCGGGTTGATCCGGTCGAGGGCCTCGATCCGCTCGGCGACGAGGGCGAAGCCGGCCCCGTCGGCCCTCGCGAACTGGGTCGGGTTGCCCATTGCGAAGCTGGCGATCAGTGCCCGCACCCGGTTCGGGTTGGTCATGGCGAAGGCCGGGTGCCGGCTCAGCGCCGCGATCCGTGCCGGCGTGCCGTCCTCGGCGATCGTCGCCTGGACGGCGAACCACTTATCGAGGACCAGCGGCTCGTCGGCATAGGTGGCGCCGAAAGCCGCGAGCGCCGCCTCGCGGGCCTCCCCTGGGATCGCCGCGATCACGCCGAGGGCCGCGAGCCGGTCGGTCATGTTGCGCGCCTCGCGAAGCTGGAGGAGGGCGCCTTCGGTGCCGGCCGCCGGGTCCGCGGCGGCGATCAGGTCGAGGCAGGCGTTGGCGAGCGAGCGGCGGCCGGCCGAGGCGGCGTCCGGGCTGTAGGGGGCGTCCTGAGACGCCCGCAGGGCCAGGGCCAGCGCAGCGAGGCGCGGGCGCAGCCGCGTACCCAGCGCTTTCCGAAGGGCGGTGCGGGCCGCGTGAATCGCGTCCGGGTCGAGGTCGGCGGCGATTTCGTTGGCGGCTTCGCCTTCGCCGGGGAGCGACAGCACCAGGGCGGCGAAGGCCGGGTCGGTCAGGGCCTCGCCGTCGAGGAAGGCGCCGAGCGCGTCGGCGAAGGCCTCGCCCGCGCCCGGTGCGGCCGGTTCGAGGATCAGCCGCATCGCGATCCCCTGCGCTGCCTGCCAGCGGTTGAACGGGTCGGTGTCGTGCCGGAGCAGGACGAGGCGCTCGGCGTCGGTCAGGTCGAGTTCAAGCCGCACCGGGGCGGAAAAGCCGCGCAGCACCGAGGGCACGGGCGCCTCGGCGACGCACTCGAACACCACGGTGGCGGTCCCGGTGTCGAGGACGAAGACGCCGTCGGAGACCGATGTCGAAGTCGCCCCGGCGAGGGGGCCGTTCTCGCCGACGAGGCCGAGAGCGACCGGGATCACCAGGGGGAGGCCCGCCGCCTCGAGGCTCTGGCGGAAGGTCAGCGTGTATCGCCGGGCCTCGGCGTCGTAGGCGCGCGTCACCGCGAGGGCCGGCGTGCCGGGGCGCTCGTACCAGCGGGCGAAGGGCTGGAGGTCGCGCCCGGTCACCGCGGCGAAGGCCGCCAGGAAATCCTCGACGGTCGCCGCGGTGCCGTCGTTGTCGGAAAAGTACCGGTCCATGCCGGCCCGGAAGGCGTCGGCGCCGACGAGGGTGCGCAGCATCCGCACGATCTCGGCGCCCTTGTCGTAGACCGTGGCCGTGTAGAAGTTATTGATCTCGGCATAGGCACCAGGCCGGACCGGGTGCCTGAGCGGGCCGGCATCCTCCGGGAACTGCCGGGCGCGAAGGTTGCGGACCTCGCCGATGCGGTGGACGGCGCGCGAGCGCATGTCGGACGAGAATTCCTGGTCGCGGAAGACGGTCAGCCCCTCCTTGAGGCAGAGCTGGAACCAGTCGCGGCAGGTGACGCGGTTGCCCGACCAGTTGTGGAAGTACTCGTGCGCGATGATGCGCTCGATCGCGGCGTAGTCGCCGTCGGTGGCGGTCTCGGGGGAGGCCAGAACGTATTTGTCGTTGAACACGTTCAAGCCTTTGTTTTCCATCGCGCCCATGTTGAAGTCCGACACGGCGACGACGTTGAACACGTCGAGGTCGTAGGCGCGCCCGAACGCCTCCTCGTCCCACCGCATCGAACGGATCACCGCGTCGAGGGCGTAGGCGGCGCGGGGCCCCTTGCCGGGCTCGACGTAGACCGCGACCGCGACCGTCCGGCCCTCCATCGTGGTGAAGTCCTGCGCCACCCGGTCGAGCGCGCCGCCGACGAGGGCGAAGAGGTAGGCGGGCTTCGGGTGGGGATCGTGCCACACGGCGAAGTGCCGCCCGGTGCCGGCGATCTCCCCGGCCTCCACCGGGTTTCCGTTGCCGAGCAGCACCGGGCATTCGGCGCGCTCGGCCTCGATTCGGGTGGTGTAGACCGCCATCACGTCGGGCCGGTCGAGGAAGTAGGTGATCCGGCGGAACCCGTCGGCCTCGCACTGGGTGCAGTAGACGCCGTTCGAGCGGTAGAGCCCCATCAGCTTGGTGTTGGCGGTCGGGTCCACCCGCGTCAGGATCGTCAGTTCGAACGGTCCCTGCGGTGGCGCGTGCAGCGTCAGCCCCGCGGGGCTCGCCGCGTAGGCCTCGGCGGACAGCGGCGCGCCGTCGAGTTCGATGCCGTCGAGCGTCAGGTCGTCGCCGTCGAGCACCAGGGGCG
>NZ_VRUX01000314.1:0-4983 GCF_008039885.1 Methylobacterium sp. WL103 | reverse complement strand
GGTCGCAGGCGGCGGCGATCGCCGCCCCTCCCCCCGTGCAGGCGCCCGCGATGGCGGCGATGGTCGGCACCCGCATCCGCTCCAGCGTGCCGAGCACCCGGTCCATGAAGCGCTCGTAGCCCAGCGCATCCTCCGCGGTCTCGAAGCTGCGGAACTGGGCGATGTCGGTGCCGGCGGCGAACGCCTTCTCGCCGGCCCCGGTGATGACCAGCGCCTTGACCGACGCGTCCTCCTGGATCCGCAGGCACTGGGTCACCAGGCCTTCGTACATCGCGAAGGTCAGGGCGTTGCGGGCCTGGGGCCGGTTGAGGACGATGCGGGCGATGGCGCCGTCCTGGGAGACCAGCAGTTCATCGGTCGGGGCGGCGTCGCTCATGCTCGAAGTCCTCATCCAATCGTCACGTCGTCGTCTCGCCCACGACGCCCGCCGTGATCAAGCCGTCGATCGCCGCGTCGTCGTAGCCGGCCCCGCGCAGGATCGCGCGCGAGTGCTCGCCGAACAGCGGCGCCGGGCCGTGGACCTTGCCCGGCGTCGCCGAGAACTTTACCGGCAGGCCGAGCGTCGTCATCGACCCTGCCCGGGGGTGCTCGACCGAGACCACCATCTCGCGGGCCAGCGTATGGGGATCGCGGTGCATCTGGTTCACGTCGAGCACCGGGCCGGCCGGCACGCCGCCGGCCTCCAGCCGCGCGAGCCACGCCTCGGAGGTGTCGCCCCGGAAGTACGGCGCGAGCGCCTCGGCCAGCGCGATGCGGTGCTCCATGCGCCCGGCGTTGAGCGAAAAGCGCGGGTCGGCGGCGAGCGTGTCGGCGCCGAGCACGTCGAGGAGGCGCAGCCAGTTGGTCTGGTTGGCCGCGCCGATGGTGATCCAACCGTCCTGCGTCTCGAAGGCCTCGTAGGGGGCGTTCAGCGGGTGGGCCGAGCCCATCGGCCCCGGCGCCACGCCGGTCGCCATGGCGATCGCCGACTGCCAGTAGGTCAGGGTGATGCCGGCCTCGAACAGGGAGGTGTCGACCACCTGGCCCTGCCCGGTCTTGAGGCGGTGGGTGTAGGCGGCGAGCACCCCCATCGCCGCGAGGATGCCGGCGGTGATGTCGGTGACCGGCGGCCCGCACTTCATCGGCGGCTCGCCGGGCCCGGCGCCGGTGACGCTCATCAACCCGCTCATGCCCTGCGCGACGAGGTCGAACCCGGCCCGCTCCGCGTAGGGGCCGGAGCGGCCGAAGCCCGAGAGCGAGCAGTAGACGAGCGCCGGATGGCGCGCGCGCAGGGCTTCGTAGCCGAGGCCGAGCTTCTCCATCGTGCCGGCGCGGTAGTTCTCGATCAGCACGTCGGCGTCGGCCAGCAGCCGGTGGAGCACCGCCTTGCCGGCCTCGCTCTTGAGGTCGAGGGCCAGCCCGCTCTTGCCGCGGTTCATCATCATGTAGGCGGCGCTCTCGCCTTCGATCGAGGGCGGCACCGAGCGCCGGGTGTCGTCGCCGCCGGGGATCTTCTCGACCTTGATCACCTCGGCACCCATGTCGCCGAGCATCAGGCCGCAGACCGGGCCCGCCATGATGTGGGCGAGCTCGATCACTCTTACGCCCGCAAGCGGGCCTTCGCGTCGTGCGTCCACCATCGCCATTTGCCTCAGCGCACCGGCGCGACCGCGACGGGCGGGATACCGCCGGCCTCGGCCGGCTCCACGAAGGGGCGCTCGGGGTGCATGGTGAAGGCGGTGGCGGCACCCAGCAGGCACAGGCCGATCGAGCCGGCGAACGGCAGCGTCCAATCGCCGGTCATGTCGACGATCAGGCCGAACACGATCGGCGAGACGATGGCGGCGATCGCCGAGCCGGTGTTCATCAGCCCGCTCGCGGTGCCGGCGAACTTCGGCGCGATGTCCATCGGCACCGACCAGATCGGGCCGATGACCAGCTCGGCGAAGAAGAAGCCCGAGGAGAGCAGCAGGGCGACATCGGTGAGGTCGCGGGTGAAGAACACGCCCGTCAGGCTCGCCGCGGCGCCGAGGAAGCCGACGACGATGATCGACAGCCGCGCGAGCTTGAGGTTGCCGGTCTTCTCGAAGATGCGGTCCGAGAGCACGCCGCCGAGCGTATCACCGACGACGCCGGCGAAGAACACGCCCGAGGCGAACAGCGCCGAGTTCTTCAGGTCGAGGCCGTAGCTCTGCTTGAAGAAGCTCGGCAGCCAGCCGAGGAACAGCCACAGGGTCCAGCCGTAGCAGAAGTAGGTGATGGTGACGGGCAGGATGCGCTTGGTCAGCGCGCCCCACGGCACCGACTGCTTCGCGCCGACCTTGCGCGGCGGCGGCAGCTGGTCGAGCTCGGCTTGGGTGATCGCCTTGTGGTCGGACGGGTCATCACGGAAATAGAGGTACCAGATCACGACCCAGACGAAGCTGATCGCGCCGAGGATGACGAAGCTCGAACGCCAGCCGAAATGGTAGATCAGGAAGGCGACGATCGGCGGCGCCACGGCGTTGCCGAGCCGCGCGAAGGCGTGGGTGATGCCCTGCGCGAAGCCGCGACGGCCCGGCGCCGTCCAGTTCTGCATGGCGCGGGTGGCGGTCGGGAAGGTCGCGCCCTCGCCGAATCCGAGGAGCACGCGGGCGAGGAACAGGCTGACGAGGCCGCCGACGAAGCCGGTGAGGATCGTCGCCGTGGCCCAGATCAATCCGCAGACCAAGAGCGTGCGCCGCGCGCCGAACTTGTCGCCGACCGAGCCGCCGATCACCTGGAAGATCGCGTAGGGGTAGGCGAAGGCCGAGAGGATCAGGCCGAACTGCGTGTTCGACATGCCGAGATCCTTGATGATCACGGCGCCCGCGGTGGCGATGTTCACCCGGTCGAGATAGGTGATGAAGTACATCAGGCAGAGCAGGAACAGCACGCTGTTCGTGGCGCTCAGGCGCTTGATCATGGCGTCGATCCTCCGGCACGGCGTTCTTGCGCAGCGTTCTTGGCAGCCGCCTTGTGGCGGTCCGCGCCGTCACCCTGGCCTCGGCGACCGGGTGCGGCGTTTCGCATTACGTATTCAGTACGCTCGGCCTATGCCGGAGTGCAACCACGGGTGTTAGGAATCCGGCGTTTTCCGCCCGCGCGATCCGCCTGCACGGGCGGCGGGTCGGAAGCCGGGCGACGCCGGGCAAGCCTCGTTCGCATCCGGCCCATCAGGTTGCCGGACGAACGAAAACGGGGGCCGAAGCCCCCGTTTTCGTTCGATCATGAGAGGCCGGTCAGGCCGTGACGGGACGCATTCCGCTGGCCTGGGCGGGCGTCGCTGAGGGATCGAGCACCTTGCCGCGCGGGCCGACCCAGGCGCCGACCCACTTGCGCTGCCACAGGAACAGGCAGCCGAGCACCACGGCGGCGAAGACCGCGTAGACGACGAAGCCGGTGGCGAAGGCGCCGGTGTACTGCTTCGAGAAGCCCATCACGTTCGGCAGGATCGCGCCGCCGAGCGCCCCGATCTCGCCGATCATCGAGCCCGACACCGCGGTGTTGGTGGGGTAGCGCAGCGGGACGAGCTGGAACAGGGCGCCGTTGCCGGCGCCGAGCGCCGCGAAGCACAACATGAACAGGATCGTGGTGGCGGCCAGCGACGGGGTGGCGGTGAGCGCAAGGAACGAGGCGATCGAGGCGAGCAAGACCACCGACAGCACGGCGATGCCGCCGAGCCGGTCGGCGAAGTAGCCGCCGAGGATGCGGATGCCCGAGCCCATGAAGGCCGCGAGCATGGTCAGGCGCCCGGCCTCGACCTTCGTGACCGCGAACTGCTCGTAGAAGAACGTCGGCAGGAAGTTCGACAGGCCGATGAAGCCGCCGAAGGTGATGACGTAGATCAGCGAGAAGGCCCAGCCGTCCTTGGTGAACAGGCAGGAGATGTGGTCCTTGAACGACTGGTGCTCGAGGTCCGGCGGCTCCTTGGCGAGCACGATCATCACGATCAGCGGGATGGCCATGACGCAGCCGGCGAAGCCGTAGACCGCCTGCCAGCCGTAGGCCTGGGCCAGCGGCGGCGCGAACAGCACCGCGAGCACGGTGCCGGAATTGCCGGCGCCGGCGATGCCCATGGCGAGGCCCTTGTGCTCCGGCGGGAACCAGCCCGAGCCGAGCGACAGGGCGACGCCGAACGAGGCGCCGGCGATGCCGAGCAGCACGCCCATGGCGAGCACGTCGTTGTAGGTCGAGATGAAGAAGAAGCCGTAGGCCATCGCGAGCATGATGACGCCCATCTCGGTGATGGCGGCGTTCTTCCGGCCGATATACTGGGCAAGCACGCCGAGCGGGAAGCGCATGATCGCGCCCGCGAGGATCGGCAGCGAGATCATGAACCCGGTCTGGGCCGGGGACAGCTTGTAGGTCTCGGTGATGAACGGCCCCATGGCGCCGTTCAGGACCCAGATCGCGAAGCAGAAGTCGAAGTAGAGGAAGGCGGCGAACAGCGTCGGGGGGTGTCCCGACTTCATCACGGTCTTGAAGGAGGCCATCGTGGGTGCTCGTCTTGATCGAGCGGGCGCCTTCGCGCCGCCGCTCATGCCGGAGGAACCGGACTCACACCGTCCGCTTTGCGAGGCTTCGTTGCCCAGCGTGCCGCGCGCCGCGCGGCGATCTCTGGAAAAGCAGCAAACGTGCCAGACGTGGCGGGGCGGCCTGGCCAGGCGCAGCCCCCGTTGAAGGCCTGCGGCGCAGCCGACGAAGACTGAGGGAAACGGCCAAGCCGCGGGCACTGGATGCCGGGATTCGCGGCAACGATGCCTAGGCGGCATGCGGTCGGGCGCGGACGCCCAAACCGGAGGCAACCCGCGAGGCTCGACGAGCGAACGATCACATAGGAGTCGATGACGGCTGCGTCAGTGACAGGTGGTGATGGTCTTCACGATCCAGCCCTGCTCCGGCTGCCACAGCTTGCGCCGGGCGCGGGTGCAATCGGCCGGCGCGGTCCCGGAGGTCCACGCGCCCGTCGGCTCGGACGGCGGC
>NZ_VRUX01000313.1:0-4992 GCF_008039885.1 Methylobacterium sp. WL103 | reverse complement strand
GAGCCCGGCCGCCCGGGCTTACGCGAGGGCATCACCTCCACCGAGATCCTGCGCGAGGCCGACGGGCGCTTTTCGATCGTCGTCGGCCCGGAGGTCGAGCCCGGCAACTGGCTGCCGAGCCCGCGCGCCAGCGGCCCGATCCGCCTGGCGATGCGCCTCTACGACACCCCCGTGGCCGCCAGCGCCGGGACCCTCGACCGCGACGCGGTGCCGGCGATCACCCGGATGGGATGCGCCTCGTGAACCTGCGCGTCGTCTACGCCACCGCCTGCGGGCTGGCGCTCGCCGGGATCGTCCACGTGGCGACGGTGTTCGCGATTCCGGCCCTGTCGGAGACCGACGCCCTCACCCGCGCCCGCTCTAGCGAGAGCCTGGAGCACCCGCAGCGGGTCTACACCCTGGCGACCCACGGCGAGCCGGCCCCGGCCGAGGCGTGGCTGCCGATTCCCGACCCGTCCGTGGCGGTCGGCGTCTGCGCCTACGACCTTAAGGACGGCCCGATGCGGGTTTCGGCCCGGACCGGCGCGATGATGCTGTCGCTGGCGGTGCACGGCCGCAAGGGCGCCTTCTACGCGGTCACCGACCAGGCCGCGGTGCGCGGCGCCCTCGACCTCGTGGTGCTGACCCGGGCGCAGTACGACGCGGCCTTGGCCAACGACGACGAGAACGAGCCGAGCCGCGACGTGCGCATCGTCGCCCCGGGCGACCAGGGCTTCGTCGTCGTCCGCGTCATCGCAGGCCTGCCGAGCCAGCGGGCCGCGGCCAACGACGCGGTGCAGGCGGTCTCCTGCACCACCGACAGCCCGGACGAGCCGGACCCCGAGCCCGCGCCGACCAACCCACCGCCGACCAACCCGCCGCCGGCCGGCCGCGCCAAGCCGAACGGCTGACGCGGCCTTCGGCTTACGCCGCCCTGCGCCGCCTGACGAAGGTGGCCTGCCGCTCCGCCTCGGACCGGTTCACCGCGGCGCGGACCTGCAGCAGGTCCTTGCGCGTGACGAGGCCGACCAGCGTGCCGCTCTCCGCATCGGTGACCGGCAGGCGCCCCTGCCCCGTCGTCAGCATCAGGTCGAGGGCGTGCGCGGTGACGTCGCCCGGGTGGACGACGGCCAGCGACGCGTCGGAGACCCGCTCACCAAGGCGCTCCGAACCGTCGCAGCCGTCCGTCCGCCACAGCAGCGCGTCGCCGCGGGTGACGAGGCCGACGGGGCGGTTCTCGCCGTCCACCACCGGGTAGGCGTGGTGGCGCCCCGCCTCCATCGCCGCCACCGCGTCGGCGACCGGCATGTCGGCCCCGAGGGTGTCGACCGACGCGACCATGATCTCGGCGACGCGGGTGAACTCGTAGGGGTCGATGCCGTACTCGCGGGTGACGTGCTGGCCGCGCCGAGCGATCTTCTCCGTCAGGATCGAGCGCTTGAGCAGCAGCACCGTCACGGCGTAGGCCGCGGCCGAGGCCGCCAGCAGCGCGGGCAGCGCGTGCACGTCGCCGGTGAGCTCGACGGCGAACAGCGTGCCGGTGAGCGGCGCCCGCATGGTGCCGCCGAGCATCGCCGCCATGCCGAGGAGCGCCCAGAATCCCGGGTCGCCCGGCAGGGCCGACCCGGCGAGCCAGCCCATCGCCCCGCCGAGGATCAGCAGCGGCGCGAGTACGCCGCCGGAGGTGCCCGAGGACAGCGCCACGAGCCAGATCGCGGCCTTCACGACCAGGATCAGCAGCACGGCCTTCAGCATCATGTGGCCGCCGAGCAGGTCGGCGATGACGTCGTAGCCGACGCCGAGCGCCCGCGGCTCGACCAGCCCGCCGAGGCCGACCGCGAGGCCGCCCAGCGCCGGCCACCACATCCAGTGGATCGGCAGGCGCTCGAACGCGTCCTCGAGGGCGTAGAGCAGCGTCGTCAGCACGCCCGAGAGCAGCCCCGCGGCGAGGCCGACGCCGACGCAGGCCGCCAAGCCCCACCACGGCAGTGCCGGGTCGGCGGCGAAGGGGAACAGCGGCCCGGCCCCGAACAGGCTCGGCCGCAGCATCGTGGCGGTGACGGCGGCGGCGGCCACCGGGATGAAGCTGCGCGGGCGCCACTCGAACAGCAGCAGCTCCACCGCGAGCAGCACGGCGGCGACCGGCGTGCCGAAGATCGCGGTCATGCCGGCGGCCGCGCCCGCGACGAGGAGCGTCTTCCGCTCGGCGGCGCTCAGGTGGAAGAACTGCGCGAACAGCGAGCCGATCGCCCCGCCGGTCATGATGATCGGCCCCTCGGCGCCGAACGGGCCGCCGGTGCCGATCGAGATCGCCGACGAGACCGGCTTCAGCACCGCGACCTTCGGCGACATCCGGCTGCCGCCGATCAGGATCGCCTCGATCGCCTCCGGGATGCCGTGGCCGCGGATCTTCTCCGAGCCGAACCGCGCCATCAGGCCGATCGCGAGGCCGCCGAGCGGGGGCACGCAGACCATCCAGAGCGAGGGCGTGGCCCCGGCCAGCGAAGTCGCCCCGACATCGATCCGGCCGAACCAAACGAGGTTCGTTACGAAGGCGATGAGGGCGAGCAGGCCCCAGGCCGCGACCGTGCCGCCGAGGCCGACCACGACCGCCATGGCGCACAGCACGAAGAGGCGTCGGTCGGTGCGGAAATCACCCAGAACGCGACGCCCGGCGGGCGGGGCTGCCTTCGAGACCGGCATGCGGCTGAACCTCCTGTAGGATGCGGTACGACCCCATATATATCGTAACCCGATATATTGAACCCCACGCTTGGAGGTGGACGATGGATTCGGATGCCGGCTCGGTCCTCTCGCGGGAGGCCTACGCCGCGATCGCGCGCTTCCGCCTGGAGCTGCGGCGCTTCCTCGCCTTCAGCGAGGCGGCAGCAGGCAAGGTCGGCCTGCCGGCCCAGCAGCATCAGGCGCTGCTGGCGATCGCAGGCCACGACGGGCCGCCGACGGTCGGGTTCGTGGCCGAGCAGCTGTTGATCGCGCCGCAGACCGCGGCCGAGCTCGTCGCGCGGATGGTGGATAAGGGCTTCCTGACCAAGGCGGCGGAGGCGCGCGACCGCCGGCGGATGGCGCTGTCGCTGACGCCGAAGGCGATGGCGGTGCTGCAGCAGCTGACGACGGCCCACCTCGCGGAGCTGCAGACCCTGGAGCCGGCCCTCGCCACCGCCCTCGCCACGGCGCTGGACCGCGTGCACGGCCGCTCCGACGCGGGGTGATGATGGTGCGGAGCGGAGACCGATTGAGCAGCCCCGCGGTACGGCCCCGAATGGATCGTTCGAGGCGAAGGCGCGGCCCCCTCTCCCGTCCGGGAGAGCGTTGGGGTGAGGGGTGCGGCCTCTCCGGAGAAACCTGGCCCCTCACCCTGTCCCTCTCCCGGACGGGAGAGGGGACCCGCGCCTCAACGGCTCGTCTGTGAAATCACCAGTCCCTGGACCCGCGGTCAGCCCGCCTGGACGGCGTCGAGCGCCTGCGCGAGGTCGGCCAGGAGGTCGTCCTCCGCCTCGAGGCCGATCGACAGGCGGAGCAGGCCGCCGGTGATGCCGGCGATGGCGCGGGCCTCGGGGTCCATGGCGGCGTGGGTCATGGTCTCGGCGTGCGAGATCAGGCTCTCGACCCCGCCGAGCGATTCGGCGAGCGTGAACACCTGGACCCGCCCCACGACCTGGCGGACCGCCTCGCGGCCGCCGACGAGTTCGAAGCTCAGCATGGCGCCGAAGCCGCTCTGCTGGGCCTGGGCCAGCGCATGGCCCGGATGGCTGGCGAGGCCGGGATAGTACACCGCGGCGACGGCCGGGTGCCCGGCGAGGAACGCGGCCAGGCGCCCGGCGGTCCGCTGCTGCTGCTCGACCCGCACGAACAGGGTGCGCACGCCCCGCAGCGTCAGGTAGGCGTCGAACGGCGAGCCGGTGACGCCGATGGTGTTGGCCCAGGCGGCGAGCTCGTCGCCGACGGTGGCGTCCGCCGCGACCACCGCGCCGCCGACGACGTCGGAATGGCCGTTGAGGAACTTGGTCGTGGCATGCACGACGAGGTCGGCGCCGAGCGACAGGGGCCGCTGCAGGGCCGGCGACAGGAAGGTGTTGTCGACCACCGAGAGCGCGCCGGCCGCCCGGGCGAGCCCGGTGACACGGCGGATGTCCACGACGCGCATCAGCGGGTTGCTCGGCGTCTCGATCAGCACGACCTTGGGCTTCCTCGCGAAGGCCGCCTCCAGGGCCGCCGGGTCGGTCTGGTCGACGAAGGCCACCGCGTAGTGCCCGCGCGCCGCGCGGAGGCTGAGCAGGCGGTGCGTGCCGCCGTAGCAATCGTGCGGTGCGACCAGGAGGTCGCCCGGCCGCAGGCTCGACAGGGCGAGGTCGAGGGCCGCCATGCCGCTCGACACCACCACCGCGCGGGCGCCGCCCTCAAGCTTGGCGAGGGTGTCGGCGAGCTGGTCGCGCGTCGGGTTGCCCAGCCGCGAGTAGTCGTAGGGCCCCGGCTTCTCGAAGGCCGGGAACTTGTACGTCGTCGAGAGATGGATCGGGGCGATGACGGCGCCGTAGGACGTGTCCGCGGCCACGCCGTTGGTGGCGGCGATCGTACGGGGATCTCTGGGTTCGGTCATCGCGTCTGGTCCTCCCGGGAATCGGTTCGCGGTGCGATCCGAAGGCCCCGCCGAGGCGTTCTTTATAGAGGACGAAACGGCCTTACAACAAAACGATGCAAAGATCCGCTCAGGCTCATACCGAACCTCGCTGAGCTCGGCTCATCGGGGTTCGGGCCCCCGCGACTGCGGGGCGGCGGGAGTCCGCCGGACCTCATGGGTCTTGACCCGTGAGACTGGGTATTAATCCTTCACGACCAACGGCCGCACCGGCGGACCCGAGGCGGCGATGCCCCCGCGCGGCGGCATCGCCTCGGGCAACGCCATGTCCTCGCCCGGAACGAGGCCGCAGCGGAAGGCGGCCTCGGGCGGGAGCAGCGGATCGAGGAGCGTGCGGCGGGCGGCCAACCCGGCGA
>NZ_VRUX01000312.1:0-4998 GCF_008039885.1 Methylobacterium sp. WL103 | reverse complement strand
CACCCGCGCCGCGCGGCGCACCGGCGCGCCCGGCATCGGCGTCGACGACCGGGCCGTCTACCTCGCGGCGGTCGACGGTCTCGCCTACGGCGACAACCCCGGCGAGGGCGCGGTGCGCGGGCACCGCTTCGTGCATCCGAGCCTCGGCATCGCCTTCGAGGTTCCGGACGGCTTCTCGATCGAGAACACCCGCAACGCGGTGCTCGGCACCACCAACGAGGGCAGCCGGCGCCTGCTGTTCGACCAGGTCGAGGCCAAGGACGGCCAGGGCCTCGACGCCATCCTCAAGGCGACGTGGAACGACGCGATCGACCCGGCCTCGATCGAGGTGGCGCCGATCGCCGGCCACCCGGCGGCGACCGCCCTGTCGCGTGGCAAGGACTGGACCTTCCGGCTCGCCGCGATCCGCGTCGGCGAGACCACCTTCCGCCTGATCATGGCGGCCAAAGGCGCGACCGACCCCGACCCGGCCTTCCGCCGCTGGACCGCGAGCCTCGCTTCGGTCTCCGCCGCCGAGACCGCCTCGCTGAAGCCCCTGCGCCTGCAGGTCGTCGCCGCCGCGTCTTCGAGCGCCGAGGACCTCGCCCGCCGCATGGCGGTGCCCGACAGGGCGCTGGATCGGTTCCTGGTGCTCAACGGCCTCGAGCGCGGGGTGCCGCTGAAACCGGGCCAGAGCTACAAGGTGGTGGTGGAGTAGGCGGGCGCGCGCCGATCGGGGCGTCGAGGTCTTGCAACCGATACGTCCTTCGCGCGAAGCCCCGGTCGGGGCCACATGCAGGACGCGCACGCCATGATCCGCTTCTACTACAACCTCTCGCCGAACCCGATGAAGGTCGCCCTCTGCCTGGAGGAGACCGGCCTCGCCTACGAACCGATTCCGGTCGACACCCGCCGGGGGGAGCAGTTCGCGGAGACCTACGCCGCGATCAACCCGAACGCGAAAGTGCCCGCGATCGTCGACGGCGACGCGACGGTGTTCGATTCGAACGCGATCCTGCTGCATCTGGCCGAGAAGGCCGGGGCTTTCCTGCCACACGGCGAGGCGGCGCGGGGCGAGATGCTGTCGTGGCTGATGTTCGTCGCCACAGGCATCGGGCCGTTCTCGGGCCAGTGCGTGCACTTCCGTCACTTCGCCCCCGAGGCCGAGCGGACGGGCTACGCCGCCGAGCGCTACGTGTTCGAGGCGCGGCGCCATTGGAGCGTGCTCGACGCGCATCTTTCCGGCCGCAGCTTCGTGCTGGCCGAGTACGGCATCGTCGACATGGCGGTGTGGGGCTGGGCGCGGATGCTGCCCTTCATCCTAGGCGAGGACGCGATCCTCGAATTCCCCAACGTGAAACGGCTGCTCGACACGGTAAGCGCCCGCCCCGCTGCGCAGAAGGCGGAAAGCCTCAAGGGCCGCCACGGGTTCAAGGCCGAACTCGACGACGAGGCCCGGCGCTTCATGTTCCGGTCGATGAAGGTGAGCTGAGGAAAAATCTTATCCCGACCTCGCCCTCATCCTGAGGTGCCCGCCCCGGCGGGCCTCGAAGGAGGGGGCCAGGGATCGCGGTGAAGTCTGGAGGGCTCCTTCGAGGCCTCCGCTTCGCTGCGGCGCCTCAAGATGAGGTCGCAGGGTGAATGGGCTCGTCTGATCGATGCGCCCCGACAGGCAACGGGGTGACGGGGCTACGCCGCCACCAACGCGCCCATCGACATCGATTCCTTCTTCATCAGCTCGCGATAGAACCCGTCGAGGTGGGTGAGCTTGTCCGGCGAGCCGTCCTGGATGATGCGACCACCCTCAAGCACCACGATCCGGTCGAAATCCTTGAGGGTCGAGAGCCGGTGCGCGATGGCGATGACGGTGCGGCCCTTCATCAGGTTGGCGAGCGCGTGGCGGATCGCCTCCTCCGATTCGGCGTCGAGCGCCGAGGTCGCCTCGTCGAGGAGCAGGATCGGCGAGTCCTTGAGGATGGCGCGGGCGATCGCGATGCGCTGGCGCTGGCCGCCAGAGAGCTTGACGCCGCGGTCGCCGACGATGGTGTCGAACCCCTCCGGCAGGGCGTTGATGAAGTCGGTGCAGTGGGCGGCGTCGGCCGCCTTCCATACGTCCTCGTCCGAGGCTTCCGGCCGGCCGTAGCGGATGTTCTCGCGAAGCGTGCGGTGGAACATCGACACGTCCTGCGGCACGACCGTGATCGCCTCGCGCAGGGATTCCTGCGTCACCCGGTCGATGTCGTGCCCGTTGATCAGGATCTTGCCGCCCTTGGCCTCGTAGAAGCGCTGGATCAGCGAGAACAGGGTCGACTTGCCGCCGCCCGACTTGCCGACGAGGCCGACGCGCTGGCCGGGCTCGAGCACGAGGTCGAAGTCGGTGAAGACCGAGCGCCCGTCCGGGTAGGCGAAGGCGACGTGATGGAACTCGATGCGCGCGCCGGACCCTGAGAGCGGCACGGCCTCGGGATGGTCGATCAGGTCGTGCGGCTGCAGCAGGGTGTGCAGCGCCTCCGAGAGGCGGGCGGTGTGCTGGGTCGCGTCGACCAGCGCCACGGCGAGGTCGCGGGTGGCGGCGAGGATGCGGATGCCGAGAGTGCAGACGAGCACCACCTGGCCGTTGGTCGCCTGGCCCGCCTCCCACATGGTGATCGCCCAGTAGAGCAGGCCGAGCACCGCGAGCACGGTGAGGATCGCGTGCACGATCCGGAGCTTCTCGAGGTAGAGCAGCGAGGAGCGGCGTGCGCGCATCTCCTTGGCGATGGTGCCCTCGAAGCGCACGCCCTCGCGCTTGAACGCCGAGAAGGCGCGGACGAGCGGCATGTTGCCGACGAGGTCCACCATCTCGCCGTCGACGCTGGCGGCCTTGGAGGCGAAGTCGTGGTGCAGCGGCTTTCCGGCCGCCGCCATCTTGAACATCAGCACCACGACGGCGGCGAAGATGCCGGCCAGCACGAGCGCCATCGTGAGGTTGACGCTGCCGATGTAGAGGATCGAGCCGAAGGCCGCGACGCAGGGCGGCATCACGTTGAACACGAACATGTTCTCGACCGTGAAGATCGCGTTCGAGGTCGCGGTGATGCGCGAGGCCAGGGTACCCGGCTGCCGGTCGGCGAAGAAGCTCGGAGAGTGCCCAGTCATGTGCCGGAACAGGTCGCGGCGGATGTCGCCGGTGACGCCGACGAAGGTGAAGGACCCGACGAGCGAGGCCACGCGCCAGAGCATGTTGTCGGCGGCGATGAAGGCGATGAGGATCGCGAGCGCCCCCCAGATCAGGTGTGCGTCGGGTCCCTTGCTCAGCGCGTCGACGACGCCCTTCAGCGCGTAGTCGGTCGAGACCGAGAACCCGACGGCGCCGAGCACCGCGACCAAGATCACGGCGTGCGGCAGGGCCCGGCGCCGGAGGTAGCGGCCGACGAAGGCGAAGGGCCGGTCGGCGTATTGGCAGAGGTCTTCCATCGCGATGAGCATCTCGATTTCAGGCGACGCGGAGGGCCGGCGGAACGGGGAGGGGCGAAGGGGCGGACAAGCGTGCGAACGAAGCAATGGAGAAGGGTGCGAACGGAGGGGCGGGCGACACGGTGTACGCGTTGGCGGACGGCACGGCGACGAGACGCGAATAAAAATCAGCGCCGGCGGGGCAACGCAACAGCCTCGTCGACCGTTGCGTGAGCCCCAACCTACGCCGCGCTTTTATCCCGCGAACCTGAACGGCGTTTGACCGGCATGCGAATCCGGTGCCGGACGCCGTTGCGCCCCACGCATCGACCCTCATCGCGCCGCCTCGCGCCGGGTCTCGGGCATGATCAGCGCTACCAGCGCGAAGGCGGCGGCGCCCACCACCGCGAGCCCGAGGAAGGCGGTGTGGCTGCCGAGCCGGTCGGCGAGGATCCCCGCGAGCGAGGTCGAGAGCGCGGCGCCGATCCCCATGGCGGTGCCGACGGCGCCCAATGCGAGGTTGAAGCGGCCGGTGCCGCGGGTGAGGTCGGAGACCACGAGCGGCACCATGACCCCGAGAACCGCGGCCGAGACGCCGTCGAACACCTGGATCGCCACCAGCAGGTACGGGTTGTCTGTGTAGGCGAAGAGCAGGCCGCGAATGGGAAGCGCGGCGAAGCCCGCGAGCAGCACCGGGTAGCGGCCGAAGCGCTCGGCCGCGCGGCCGACGGCGGGGGCTAGCACCGCCAGCACCGCCTGCGGGACCATGATGCAGGCGGCCACCAGCGCGGTCGCGGTCTCGCTCGCCCGCAGGGTCAGCACGCTGCCGACGAGCGGCAGCATCGCGGCGTTGGCCAGGAAGAACAGCGTCATGCAGGCGGCGAAGCTGAGAAGCGCGCGGTTGGTGAGCAGCGCCCGCACGCCGCCGGACGCGGCGTCCGCGGGGCGTGCCTCGGGTTCCTGCGTGCGCACGCCGGCATCGATCTCCTCGGCACGGATGGCGGAGAGCGCCATGATCGTCGGCACCACCAGGGCGGCGGTAAGATAGAACACCGCGTCGTTCGACAGGTAGTACCCGCAGGCGCCCATGCCGGCAGCCGCCACCGCGTTGCCCATCGCCTGGAAGCTAGCGTTGCGCCCGAGGCGCTCGCCGGCGCGGGCATGGCCGACGAGGCCGATGCTGATCGCGGCGATCGCAGGCGTCAGGATGCAGCTCGCCGCGGAATGAACCGCCATCGCCAAAAGGACGATCAGGAAGTTCGGCCACAGGGCCAGCGCAAGCGCGCTCGCCGAGATCGCAGCCACCGAGACGCCGGCGGCGAAGCGCTTCGAGCGCATCGCGTCGACGAAGGCGCCGCCGGGCACCTGGCCGAGCAGGCTGACGAGGCTGCCGACGGTGAGCGCGAAGCCGATATCGGACTGGGTCCACTTCGATTGCGTGAAGTACACCGCCAGAAACGGCCCGAACCCTGTCTGCAGGTTGGCGACGAAGAAGGCGAAGAGGTCGAGGCCGCGCCGGCTCGCCCGCGACAGGCCGTCCGCACCGGAGGCCGCGGGCGCCGGCTCGACGGCCGCCTCGCGCAG
>NZ_VRUX01000311.1:0-5001 GCF_008039885.1 Methylobacterium sp. WL103 | reverse complement strand
TTCAGGGCGACCCGCAGGGCGCCCCGCATCGCGGCCTCGGTCGAGCGTCCGACGGCCTCGGTCACGGGGGCCGGGAGCGACCGGCCGATCATGTCGAGGGGGGCGCCGGCCGCGGCCGAGAGCCTCGCGGCGAGGCCCGGCTGCTCCAGTGCGCGAACGGACCGGCGCAACGCCGCGAGGTCCGCCTCGCTCAAGGGACGCTCGATGGACTCGGTGGCGGCCGGAAGGACCTCACCGGTCAGCGCGATGTCGCTCATGCTTTCCTCCTCACGACCGGGTTCTCAAGGGCACCCCCGGCGAACCGGTAGGAAGCGGGACGGAGACCGGAGGGTTCCCGTCCCCCGCCGCGGCGGGTGTCGCCGCACTGTTGGGAACGACGGGTGCAGGCCGCCGGCTCGGGGTCCGGCCGACGGCGAGGCAGAGCAGCACCACCGGGATGCCGACCGCCGAGGTCATGACGAAGAAGGTCGGGTAGCCGAACGCGGCGACGATGTAGCCCGCGGTGCCCGCGACGAGCTTGCCCGGCAGCGCGTAGAGGGACGAGAACAGCGCGTACTGCGTCGCCGCGTAGCCCGGGGTGGTCAGGCTCGACATGTAGGCGATCAGCGCGATGCCGGCGAAGGAGCCGCAGAAGTTCTCGATCGAGATCGCCACCGTCAGCCGCCAGACCTCCGGCCCGCCGGTCGACAGCCAAGCGAAGGAGAGGTGCGAGGCGGCGGCGAGGAAGGCGCCGGCGAGCAGCGTTGGGAACATCCCGAACCGCGCCATCGCCCAACCGCCCGCGAAGCCGCCGGCGATGCCGACCCAGATGCCGTAGAGCTTGGTGACGGTGGCGATCTCCTTCAGGTCGAACCCCAGCGTCCGGTACAGCGGGCTCGCCATCACGCCGGAGACGAAATCCGGCATGCGGTAGAGCGCCACGAGGACCAGCACGCCCCACAGGGCCGGCCCCATCCGTTCTCGGAGCTCGACCAGGGGCTCGAGGACGGCCTGGCGGACCGACCACAGCCGCGTCCCGGCCGCCTTCGGCGTCGCGGCGGTCGCCGCGACATCGACGGTCGCGACCTCGGGCCGGCCGCGGTCGAAGGCGGGGGCGAGGAGGGCCGCGACCAGGCCGACGAGCATCAGCGCCGCCATCGCCAGGTACGCGAAGGTCCAGCCCTTGTCGGAGGCGAGGAAGAGGGCGCCGGCGCCCGCCGTGATCAGGCCGAGGCGGTAGCCAAGGTTCGAGGTCGCCGCGAGGATGCCCTGGAAGTCGGTGCCGGCGGCGTCGATGCGCCAGCCGTCGACGACCACGTCCTGGGTCGCGGCGCAGAAGGCGACGAGGAAGGCGCCGAGTCCGAGCAGCGCGAGGCTCGTCTTCGGGTCGGCGAAGGCCATCAGCACGAGGCAGATCGCCACCGCCACCTGGGTCGTCACCATCCAGGCGCGTCGGCGGCCGAGGCGGGCGCTCAGCACCGGCACGTCGATCCGGTCGATCAGCGGCGCCCAGAGGAACTTCAGGGAGTACGGCAGCGCCACGTAGCTGAACAGGCCGATCGCCTTAACGTCGATGTCCGAGAAGGCGAGCCGCAGGGTGAAGGTTCCGAGCACCAGGAGCAGCGGCAGCCCGGAGGAGAACCCGAGCGCCAGCATGAGGACGATGCGCCGATCCTCGACGAGGTCGCTGGCCCGCAGCCGTCGCGCGGGCTTGTCCGGTGCGGTGTCCGTGGCCATGCAATGGGAACTCCTTGACGCCAGTGAGCCTTGATCCGCAAGAATCGTGGCAGCCTTGCGCCGGCCCACGCGTCGCGGAACGTCCGGGCGCGGGGCGGCGGACGGATCATGGTCGATGTCGGCTTAACGCGACATCGCACATTTGCTTGGGTACAAGCGCGGGCGATCGGGAACCTTGCTCCCGCGGGTCTGTTCGGATGAGGCGAGCGTAGCCGCTCTCCTCGCACCGTCCGTCCGCGCGGGCCCAGCGCGGCGGCTCTCGATGCATCAAGGCTCCTCGCGTACCGATCGGTTACAGGATGATGGAGACCAGCGACCAGGCGGATTACCCGCTCGCTCCGGCGACGTTCGCGCGGGCGTTCGATTCGAGCCCGACACCGATGCTGCTCACGAACGCGGCCCACGACAACAATCCGATCGTTTGGGTCAACGAGGCGTTCCTAAATCTCACCGGGTACGGCCGCGACGAGCTGCTGGGGCGCAATTGCCGGATGCTGCAGGGAGCGGGCACCGACCGCTCCGAGGTCGCGCGCCTGCGCGCCGCGCTCGATGCGGCGGAGCCGATCGAGTGCGAGCTGCTGAACTATCGCAAGGACGGCACGGCCTTCTGGAACAGCATGACCGTCAACCCGGTGCGGAACGCCGACGGGCGGGTGACATTCTTCTTCGCCGCGCAGGCCGACATGACCGACAAGCGGTCGGTCGAGCAGGCGATGCGCGGCACCAACGACGAGTTGGAGCGCCAGGTCGGACAGCGCACCGCCGACCTGCAGGCCGCCCTCGAGCAAAAGACCGCGCTGCTTCACGAGGTCGATCATCGGGTCAAGAACAACCTCCAGGTCATTTCGTCATTGATGCTGCTGAAGGCACGGCGCACGCCCGAGGGCGAGGCGCGCGACGCGCTCTCCGGCATGGCCGAGCGCATCGGCGCGCTCTCGACCGCGCACCGGATGCTCTACTCGGCCGGCGACGTCACCAAATTCAACCTGTCGGACTTCACCGATGACTTCCTGTCGGACTTCAACGCCGGGCTCGATGCCGAGCGCACCAAGGTCGAGGCGCGGATCGATTCGATCGCGGTCTCCGCCGCCATGGCCGCGCCGCTCGCGCTGATGATCCACGAGTTGGCGAGCAACGCCGTCCGGCACGCGTTCCCGCAGAACCGGGTCGGCCGCATCGGTATCACCGCGCGACGCACCGAGACCGGCATGCACCTGATGATCGAGGATGACGGCGTCGGGATCGACGCCGGCCCGGTCAACCCGGCGGGCTTCGGCCGGAACCTCGTCGAGATGGTGGTGCGGCAGCTGCGCGGCACGATCACGTGGCGCGACCGCGGACCCGGCACCGTGGTCGAGATCGCGATTCCGCTGGCGGAGGACGCGTGATCGAACCGGCCCTGCGCATCCTCGTGGTCGAGGACGAGGCGCTGATCGCCCTCGAACTGGAATTCTTGCTCGACGACCTCGGCTACGTCACGGTCGGGATCGCGGCGAGCTCAGCCGAGGCGATCGCGCTGGGGCTGTCTACCGCGCCAGACGTGGCGCTGGTGGACATCCATCTCGTCGACGGGCCGACCGGCGTCGACGTCGCCCGGGCGCTCAGCGCCGACCCGCGCACGACGGTGGTGTTCATGACCGCCAACGCCAAGCGTATCCCCGACGATTTCGCCGGCGCCTTCGGTGTGATCGCCAAGCCCTATTCCGAGCGGGTCGTAGCGAGCACCCTCGACTATGTCGCCGGCTGCCGCGCCGGGCGTGTCCCTGCCCCGCCCTGCCCGGACGGTTTCTGTCGCGCACCCGAGTAAGTGCGCCTCAGCCGGCCGCGCGTTCGCGCTTAAGCCGATAGAGCGCCTCCATCGCCTCCCGCGGCGTCAACGCATCCGGGTCGATCGCATCGAGCAGGAGGCCGAGCCTGTCGTCCGCCTCGATCGCCGGTTCCGGAAGCGGCGGCGGCGCAAGGCTCGCGAATAACGGCAGGTCGTCGATGCGCGGGCGGCTTGGGCGCTCGCGCTCGGCCTTCTCCAGCCCCTTCAGGATCGCGCCGGCCCGCGCGACGACGGCGCTCGGGAGGCCGGCGATGCGCGCCACCTGCAGCCCGTAGCTGCGCTCGGCCACCCCTGGGACGACCTCGTGCAGGAACACGACGCCGTCGCGGTGTTCGGCGACCTTCAAGGTGGCGTTGTCGAGCCGCGCCAGGCGCTGGCCGAGGGCGGTCAGCTCGTGGAAATGCGTGGCGAACAGCGCGCGGCAGGCGTTCGCCTCGTGCAGGTGCTCCAGGCAGGCCCAGGCGATCGAGAGCCCGTCATAGGTCGCGGTCCCTCGCCCGATCTCGTCCAGGATCACCAAAGAGTGCCGTGTCGCCTGGTTGAGGATCGCGGCGGTCTCGACCATCTCGACCATGAAGGTCGACTGCCCGCGGGCGAGGTCGTCGGCGGCGCCGACGCGGGAGAACAGCCGGTCGACGCGGCCGATCCGGGCCTCGCGCGCCGGTACGAAGGCGCCGACCTGCGCGAGCACCGCGATCAGGGCGTTCTGGCGGAGATAGGTCGACTTGCCGCCCATGTTCGGGCCGGTGATCAGCCGGATGCGGCCGCGCCCCTCCCCCGAGAGGTCGCAATCGTTGGCGATGAAGGCTGTCCCGGACTTGCGCAGGGCCGCCTCGACCACCGGGTGACGGCCCTCCGCGATGACGAAGCTCAGCGACGCGTCGACCTGGGGCCGGCACCAGTCCAGCTCGACCGCGAGCTCGGCGTGGCTCGCGGCCACGTCGAGCGCAGCCAACGCCTCGGCGATGCCGCCGATCGCCTCCGCTTGCGCGACGATGCGGGCCGAGAGGTCGTCGAACACCGACGCTTCCAGTGCGAGCGCGCGGTCGGCCGCCCCAAAAATCTTCTGCTCCAGCGCGCCGAGCTCGACGCTGGTGAAGCGCATGGCGTCGATCATGGTCTGTCGATGCACGAAGTCGCGCATCAGCCCCTTCAGGCAGGCCTCGCCGACCGATTGCGGCACCTCGATGAAGTAGCCGAGCAGGCCGTTATGCTTGATCCGCAGGGTGCGGCAGCCGGTCTCCTCGGCATAGCGCGCCTGGAGCGCCGCCACGACCTTGCGCGAGTCGCTGCCGAGGAGGCGCGCCTCGTCGATCTCCGGATGGTAGCCGACGCGGACGTAGCCGCCGTCGCGCCGGTTCAGCGGCAGCTCGTCGGCCAAGCTGGCGCGCAGCGTCTCGACGAGGTCGCGGTCGGCGCGGGCGAGGATCTTCGCCAGCCGCGCCAGGTCGTCCGGC
>NZ_VRUX01000310.1:0-5002 GCF_008039885.1 Methylobacterium sp. WL103 | reverse complement strand
GCCGCTGGCCGCGCTGCCGCCCGCGCTCGCGATTCCGCTGATGGCGCTCGCCGCCGCCCTCGTCGGCGCGGTCTGGATCGGGGCCGTCGGCTTCCTTCAGGCCTATCGCGGCGTCAACGCCACCATCGCGAGCCTGCTCCTGTCCTACATCGCCATCGCGCTCTCCAACCACCTGATCGAAGGCTGGCTGCGCGATCCGGCGAGCCTCAACAAGCCCTCGACGTTGCCCGTCGGCGACGCCTTCATGCTGGCGCCGATGCCGGGGATCGGGGTGCATTGGGGCCTCGGGGTCGGCGTCCTGTCCTGCCTCGTCGCCTACGTGCTGATGGACCGCACGACGCTGGGCTTCGCCGCGCGGATCGCCGGCGGGAACGTGCGCGCGGCCCAGATCCAGGGCCTGCCGGTCGGGCGCCTGATCGTCGGCTTCACCGCGCTCGGTGGCGCCTTCGCGGCGTTGGCCGGGTTCTTCGAGGTGGTCGCGGTGCAGGGGACCGCCAACGGGACGCTCGCCGCCGGCTACGGCTACACCGGCATCCTCGTCGCGTTCCTCGCCCGCCAGAACCCGATCGCGATCATGCCGGTCGCGTTCCTGCTCGGTGGGATCGAGGCGTCGAGCGGGCTGATCCAGCGCCGGATGCAGCTGCCCGACGCCACCGTGCTGGTGCTCGAAGGGCTGCTGTTCCTCGTGGTGCTGGCCAGCGAGACGCTCTACGGGCGCCTGCACCTGTTCAGCCCGCACCTGTGGGCGACCAAGCGCGCGGCCGCCGCCCTGCCGGCGGGGGCGCCGGCATGACCACGGCGGGGAGCATGCGATGAACGGCGACCTCGGGCTCTGGAGCGTCCTGATCGCGGTGGTCGGCGGCGCGATCCGCGTCTCGACGCCGTTCCTGTTCGTCAGCCTCGGCGAGACCATCACCGAGCGCTCGGGGCGGATCAACCTCGGGCTCGAAGGCACCCTCGTGTTCGGCGCGATGTCGGCCTACGCCACCGCCGTGCTCACCGGCTCGCCCTGGGCCGGCGTCGCGGTGGCCGGCCTGGCCGGCGGCGCCTTCGGGCTGCTGCACGGGTTCGTCTGCCGCCTGCCGCGGGTCAACGACGTGGCGGTCGGCATCGCGCTGATGCTGTTCGGGACGGGGCTCGCCTTCTTCTTCGGCAAGGCCTTCATCCAGCCCTCCGCCCCGCCGCTGCCGGCGATCCCGTTCGGGTTCTGGTCGGACGTGCCGCAGATCCAGGCGGCGTTGCGCGTCAACGTGCTGTTCCTGGCGGGCGCCGCGCTCTCCGTGTTCCTGTGGTGGGCGTTCCGCAACACCAAGGCCGGGCTGATCGTGCGCGTCGTCGGCGACAGCGCCGACGCGGCGCGCGCCATGGGCTACGACGTCGACCGCGTGCGCCTCTACGCGACGGCCGCCGGCGGCGTGCTCGCCGGGATCGGCGGCGCCTACCTGTCGTTGTACTATCCGGGCTCGTGGAACGAGGGGATCTCGTCGGGCCAGGGGCTGATGGCGGTGGCGCTCGTCATCTTCGCCCGCTGGAACCCGCTCGCGTGCTTCGCCGCCGCCCTGCTGTTCGGCGGCGCCGGGGCGCTCGGCCCGGCGCTGCAATCGGTCGGCGTCACGCAGGGCTACTACCTGTACTACGCCGCCCCCTACGTCCTCACGCTCGCCCTGCTGATCGCCACCTCGTCGCCCGACCGGGCGCTGGCCGGCGCGCCGGGCGAGCTCTCCCTCTCGAAATAGGGTTTCTCATGAATGGTCTCGGTGGCCTGAACAAATCCCCGAACGGCGTCGTCCTCGGCCTGGTGCAGCTCAAGCTGCCGCGGATCGAGACGCCGGCCGACCTGAGCGCGCAGACCGACCGGATCGTCGCGATGGTGGCCAAGGCGCGGGCCAACCTCGCGACGATGGACCTCGTGGTCTTCCCCGAATACGCGCTCCACGGCCTCTCGATGGACACGCGGCCCGAGCTGATGTGCCGGATGGACGGGCCGGAGGTGGCAGCCTTCCGCCAGGCCTGCGTCGACAACCGGATCTGGGGTTGCTTCTCCATCATGGAGTTCAACCCGCACGGCGCGCCCTACAACGCCGGCCTGGTCGTCGACGATTCCGGCGCGGTGAAGCTGTACTACCGCAAGATGCACCCCTGGGTGCCGGTGGAGCCGTGGGAGCCGGGCGACCTCGGCATCCCGGTGATCGACGGGCCGAAGGGCGCCAAGCTCGCGCTGATCATCTGCCACGACGGCATGTTCCCGGAGATGGCGCGCGAATGCGCCTACAAGGGCGCCGAGATCATGATCCGCACGGCCGGCTACACCGCGCCGATCCGCGAATCCTGGCGCTTCACCAACCAGTCGAACGCCTTCTGCAACCTGATGGTCACCGCCAACGTCTGCCTGTGCGGCTCGGACGGCACCTTCGACTCGATGGGCGAGGGCATGGTCTGCAACTTCGACGGGGCGATCCTCGCCCACGGCACCACCGGCCGCGTCGACGAGATCATCACCGCGGAGGTCCGGCCCGACCTCGTGCGCGAGGCCCGCATCCACTGGGGCGTCGAGAACAACATCTACCAGCTCGGCCACCGCGGCTACACGGCGGTGAAGGGCGGCGCGCAGGATTGCCCCTACACCTACATGCACGACCTCGCGGCCGGCCGGTACAGGGTGCCCTGGGAGGACCAGGTCCGGACCGTGGACGGCACCGCCTGCGGCTTCCCCGCGCCGACCCGCTCCTACGGCGCCGGGCAGACGAGCCCGAACGCATCCGCCGCGCGGGAGGCGGCCGAGTGAGGGCCTCAGCCCCTCTTCAGCGCCGCCATCATCTCGCGGCGCAGGATCGCGTTGATGCGCGTCTGGTAGCCCCGCCCGGGCGCGCGCAGCCACGCCAGCACGTCGGCATCGATCCGCACCGTCGTGGAAGTTTTCACCGGCCGGTAGAACGGGTTGCGCACGGCGTTCGCCCAGAACGCCTCGGTCAGGGGCGGGATGTCGCCGTAGTCGATCGCCTCGTCCGGCATCGCCGCAAGGGCTTCCAGCTCCGCCTTCTGCGTCTCGGTGAGGGGCGGCGGGTTGGCGAGGTCGATCTCGTAGCTAACCAGCTTCGTCTTCATAGCTTCGCCTTTCCGAACGATCGGCCTTGCGGGCGGAGATGATGCGGACGACCTCGATCTCCTCGCCGGCTTCGGTCGCCTCACGGATCGTGTGGACGACGACGAGCACCCGGATCGTGTCCGCCATTCCGACGATCCGCCACCGCAGCTCCCGATCTTCGATCCGATCCGCCGAGGTGATCGCGAACGGGTCCGTGAAGACGCGCGCTGCCGTCTCGAACCGCACCCCATGCCTGCGCAGGTTGGACGCGGTCTTGTCGGCATCCCATTCGAAGCGCATCGTCACGTCGAAATTGTTACGACAAAGCGGTTCGGCAAGCCAGTGCCGTGAGGCTTCAATATGAGCGTCGATCGTCCTCCTTCCGCCGACGCACGGCCCGGCACCACCATCCCCGCCGAGCCCTACCCCTGGCCCTACGACGGCGACCTGCGGCCGTCGAATACGGCGCTGGTCATCATCGACATGCAGACGGATTTCTGCGGGGCGGGCGGCTACGTCGACGCGATGGGCTACGACCTGTCGCTGACCCGGGCGCCGATCGCGCCGATCGCCCGCCTGCTCGCCGCGATGCGCAGCCGCGGCTACCTGGTCGTCCACACCCGCGAGGGCCATCGGCCCGACCTCTCCGACCTGCCGGAGAACAAGCGCTGGCGCTCGCGCCGGATCGGCGCCGGCATCGGCGACCCAGGGCCCTGCGGCAAGATCCTGGTGCGCGGCGAGCCCGGCTGGGAGATCATCCCCGAACTCGCGCCGCTGTCCGGCGAGGTGGTGATCGACAAGCCCGGCAAGGGCGCGTTCTGCGCCACCGACCTCGAGCTGGTCCTGCGCACCCGCGGCATCCGCAACCTCGTGCTCACCGGCATCACCACCGACGTCTGCGTCTCCACCACCATGCGGGAGGCCAACGACCGCGGCTTCGAATGCGTGGTGCTGGGCGACGCCTGCGGCGCCACCGATCCGCAGAACCACGCGGCGATTTTGCGCATGGTGACGATGCAGGGCGGCGTGTTCGGCGCGGTCTCCGACACCGACGCCGTGATCGCGGCCGTGACCGCGCAGGCGGCCGCATGAGCACGCGCCGCGCCGTCGTCCACCGCATCGCCGTCGCCGCCCCGGACGACGTCTCCGGCCTGGAACGCGCGATCGCGGACGGCCGGATCGTGCCGGGCGCCGTCGTCGCCATCTTCGGCAAGACCGAGGGCAACGGCCTGGTCAACGACTGGACCCGCGGGCTCGCCGCCCGCGCGCTCCGCGACCTGCTCCGACGGCATGCCGGCGAGGCGGCCTCCGAGCGGGCCTGCCTGGTGATGTCCGGCGGGACCGAGGGCGGTCTGTCCCCGCATCTCACGGTCTTCGAGGTGCGCGAGGCGTCAGGCACCGCCGAGCCCGGCGCCCTCGCCATCGGCCACGCGCACACCGCCGACCTGGCGCCCGAAGAGGTCGGGCGCCTGGCCCAGGTCGAGGCGGTGGCCGAGGGCGTGCGCGCGGCGATGCGCGACGCCGGCATCGCCGACCCGGCCGAGGTGCATTTCGTCCAGGTGAAGTGCCCGCTCCTCACCTCGGAGCGGATCGCCGCGGCGCGCGGCCGGGGCGCGGATTGCGCCACCGCCGACACGCTGAAATCCATGGGCCTGTCGCGCGCCGCCGCCTCGCTGGGCATCGCCACGGCGTTGGGCGAGGTCGGCGCGCTGGAGGAGGGCGCGATCGGCCGGGATTTTGCGCTCGCTTCCTCGCGCGCCTCGGCGTCGGCCGGCGTCGAGCTGATGGGCCACGAGATCGTCGTGCTCGGGCGCGGCGCCGGCTGGTCCGGCCCGCTGCGGATCGACCACGCCACCATGGCGGACGCCCTCGACGTCGAGCCGGTGCGGGCCGCGCTGGCCCGGCTCGGCCTCGGCG
>NZ_VRUX01000030.1:0-18967 GCF_008039885.1 Methylobacterium sp. WL103 | reverse complement strand
CCCGCCGACGCCGAGGCGGTCGAGACCGCCGTCGAGGCGCTTCGGGTGCGCGGCACGAGCTTCCGCGCAACGCTGCGGAGCCAGTCCGGCCGCAGCATCGAGGCGCAGGGTCAGGCGGTGGCCGGCCGCGTCCTGCTGCGCCTGCGCGAGACCACCGAGGACCGACGGCAGATCTCCGAGTTGCGCGAGACCCTGGAAGATGCCCGCCGCGGCCTCTCGGCGCTGGCCGGCCTCCTCGACGCGATCCCGCAGCCGGTCTGGCGGCGCAACCGCGAGGGCAGCCTCGCCTGGGTCAACACCGCCTACGTCGCCGCCGTGGAAGCCACCACCCGCGAGGGCGCGATCCAGGACGGCATCGAGCTCCTCGACCGTCCGGCCCGCGAGATGATCGCCCGCGAGGACGCCCAGCGCCGCCCCGCCGGGCAACGTCCGGCACTTCGCCTGTCCGCGGTGGTGGCGGGTGGCCGGCGTATCCTCGACGTCACCGAGACCGCCCTGGAGGGCGGACGGGTCGGGATCGCGGTGGACGTCTCCGAGCTGGAGAGTGTGCGCGCCGACCTGCAGCGCCAGATGGACGCCAATGTCCGCACCCTGGACCAGTTGCCGACCGCGGTCGCGATGTTCGATGCCGGCCAGCGGCTGATCTTCCACAACGCCGCCTACCGCCAGCTCTGGGACCTCGACCAAGGCTTCCTCGACGCCCGCCCCCTCGACGGCGAGATCCTCGACCACCTGCGCGCCGCGCGAAAGCTCGAGGAGCATGCCGACTTCCGCAGCTGGAAGCAGGGCGTGCTGGCCGCCTACCGGTCGGCGGAAGCCAACCCGGCCTGGTGGTACCTGCCCGACGGCCGCACGCTGCGGGTGCTGGCCGAGCCGAACCCGCAAGGCGGCCTGACCTACCTTTTCGATGACGTCTCAGACCGGATGAAGCTCGAATCGCAATACAATGCGCTGATGCGGGTGCAGGCCGAGACCCTGGATACCCTCAAGGAGCCGGTGGCGGTGTTCGGCGCCGACGGGCGCCTCACCTTTGCCAACCGCGCCTTCGCCGCTGCCTGGCGACTAGACCACGAGAGCCTGGAAGCCCGCCCGCACGTCGAGGCGGTGATCGAGGCGTGCCGCGTGCTGGCGCCAGCCGACGAGCCGTGGCTCGACATCCGCGACGCGGTGGTTGGCCTCGAATCGCGCACCGGCATCGCCTGCAAGCTCGAGATGGTGGACGGCACCGTGCTCGACTGCACCGCCCAGCCTCTGCCCGAAGGCGCGACGTTGATCACCCTGATCGACGTCACCGCAAGCGTGAACGTCGAGCGGGCGCTGACCGAGAAGAACGACGCGCTCGAAAAGGCGGCGCAGCTTCGCGACACGTTCGTCCACCACGTCTCCTACGAGCTGCGCTCGCCGCTCACCAACATCATCGGCTTCACCCAGCTTCTCGGAGACGAGACCGTGGGTGCGCTGAACGCCCGCCAGCGCGAATATTCCGATCACATCATGCGCTCGTCCGGCGCGCTCCTGGTGATCATCAACGACATCCTCGACCTCGCCTCGATCGATGCCGGTTCCCTCGAGCTCCAGCGCGAGACCGTGGACGTTCAGGCCACCATCGAGGCCGCGCTGCTCGGCATCGAGGACCGCCTCGCGGAATCCGATCTCAGCCTCGTCCTCGACGTGCCCGACGACATCGGTAGCGTGTTCGTGGACGGGAAGCGCGTCCGCCAGATCCTCTTCAACCTGATGTCGAACGCCGTCGGCTTCTCCAGCGCCGGCCAGAGCATCACCGTGCAGGCGCGCCGGACGGCTGGCGACCTCGTCCTCAGCGTGCGCGACCAGGGCCGTGGCATGCCGCCCGAGATCGCCGCCCACGTGTTCGACCGGTTCGAGAGCCACACCCTCGGCACGCGCCATCGCGGGGTCGGCCTCGGCCTGTCGATCGTGCGCTCCTTCGTCGAGCTGCATGGCGGCCGGGTCTCGCTCGATTCGCGCCCCGGCGCCGGCACCTGCGTGAGCTGCACCTTCCCGATCGTCCTGCCCGCGTCGCACGCGGCGCGGGACCTGGAATCCGAGGCGACCGAGGAGGCGGCCGAGTAGGCCGCCCCGGTTCAGCCGAGGGCGCGGGCCGCCTCGGCCACGGCCTGGACGCGGGTGTCGACGGTCCTCGAGGCGTCGGCGATGCCGTCCATGTTCAGCCGGACGCGCTGGACGCTCTCGGCCGCGTTCTGCATGTTCACCGACATGTCACGCGTCACCGCCGCCTGCTGCGTCACGGCGGAGGAGACGCTGAGCGAGATTTGGCTGACCTGCCCGATCGTCTGGCTCACGAGCTCGATCGCCCGTACTGCCTCGGCCGTCGCCTCCTGCACAGCGGTGACCTGCCTCCCGATCTCCTCGGTCGCCTGCGACGACTGCGTGGCCAGGGCCTTCACCTCGGCGGCGACCACCGCGAAGCCGCGGCCAGCCTGACCGGCGCGCGCCGCCTCGATGGTCGCGTTCAGAGCCAGGAGGTTGGTCTGGTCGGCGATGGTGCGAATCGTGGTGATGACGCTGCCGATCCGCTCGGCCGAGGCCGTGAGGCCGGAGATGATGGTGCGCGCTTCGTCCGAGCGGCCGACCGCCTCGTCGGATGCCGACTTCGCCTCGACCGCGTGCCGGGTCAGTTCCTCGATCGACGCCGAGAACTCCTCGGCCCCGGCTGCCACCGCCTGGACGTTGCCGGAGGTCTCGGCCGCCGCGCGCGCGGTCTCGGTCGATTGGCGGCTGACCCCCGACATCTCCTGCATGATGTGGCCGAGGTCGACCTGGATGAGGCGCTGGCCTTCAGCGCGGCGGCGGCGCTCGTTTACCTGCGCGGTCACGTCGGTAGCGAACTTCACCACGGCGAAGGGACGTCCATCGCGGTCCAGGATCGGATTGTAGGCGCCGTGGATCCAGACCTCCTGGCCGGCCTTGCCCACCCGGCGGAACTCGCCCGCCTGGAAGGTGCCCGCGGCTAGCGTCTTCCAGAACGCGGCGTAGGCGGGCGAGGCGGCGTCCGCCGCCTCGACGAAGATCCGGTGGTGGCGGCCTTTGATTTCGTCGAGGCGGTAGCCCATCGTCGTAAGGAAGTTCGCGTTCGCATCGGTGACGATGCCGTCCAGCGTGAAGTGGATCACCGCCTGGGAGCGGTTGAGCGCATCGATCTGGCCCTGGCAGATTGCTGCCGCCTTGGTCTCGGCGGTGATGTCGGTGGCGAGTTTGACGACCTGTACCGGCCGGCCGCCGCGATCGAGCACCGGATTGTAGGAGGCCTGCAGCCAGATCTCACGGCCGTCCTTGGCGACGCGCTTGAAGGTGCGGGCTTGCGTCTCGCCGCGGGCCAAGGCCTCCCAGAACGCTCGATACTCTGCGGTCTCGCGCTCGGCGCCCTCCATCAAGATTCCGTGATGCTGGCCGCGGATCTCAGACAAGGCATAGCCGAACAGGCTCAGGAAATTCGCGTTTGCATCGAGGATCCGGCCGTCCAGGCCGAACACAATGCGGGCCTGTGACCGGTCGATCGCATCGATGACGGCATTCACCTTCTGGTTGATAAACGACATTCCAGTGAGCCTTGTAGTTCGTGATCTTCATGTAATATTGCGGAGAAAGCTTAAAAAATCGGCTTCCAAGACTTTTAACATGACATATTAGTTTATGGGTCGCAGCAACAACTTCTAGGTGTAAGTCAAAGGGGCTATCTAAGAGTAAGGTTGCGCCCTGTCGTCCCGCTAGCGGTCGGCGACGGCATCGCAGACATTCCATGACGCCGCCGACGCGTTCGCAGCGATCCACACGCTTGGTATCGCAGTCTCGACGCAGACGCTCAATACGACCTCGCCGGCCGGCTTGACCAAGCGGTTTCGCGTGGCCACGACGCAGGCGATGTACGAACCTTCCTCATCCGGCTGGACCGTCTTCCGCAACGGCGACTTCCGCCTGTTCGGCATGTCCCGGTTCCTCACCGGCCTTGCCTACCAGATGCAGGCGGTGGCGGTCGGCTGGTTCGTCTACGACCTGACCCACTCGGCGCTCGCGCTCGGCCTCGTCGGGCTGGCGGGGTTCCTCCCAGCGATGCTGGCCGCGCTGATCACCGGGCACGTCGCCGACACCTACGACCGGCGCCTGGTGGCGGCGGCGTCCTTCGCGGTGCAGGCGGCGACCAGCGCGGCGCTGCTCGCCTACGCCTGGCGCGGCGCCGGCGCGGTCTGGCCGATCTACGGGCTCGTCGTGTTGATCGGTACGGCGCGCGCCTTCGCCAACCCCTCCCTGCAGGCGCTGCTGCCGACCTTGGTGCCGCGCGACCTGTTCGGCTCGGCGATCGCCTGGAACGCCTCGCTCTGGCAGAGCGCGTCGGTGCTCGGGCCGGCGCTCGGCGGCTTCCTCTACGCCCTTGGGCCCAAGGTGGTGTTCGGCTCGGCCTCCGCCAGCTTCGCCCTCGCGGCGGTCGCCACCGCCGCGATCCGCTTCCGCCCGGCCCCCGTGTCGGAGCGGCCGCCGGTGACCTGGGCGACGCTGTCGGCCGGGATCGGCTATATCCGGGCCCATCCGGTGGTGCTCGGCGCGATCAGCCTCGACTTGTTCGCGGTGCTGCTCGGGGGCGCCACCGCCCTGCTGCCGATCTTTGCGGCCGAGGTGCTGCATGTCGGCCCGCTCGGGCTCGGGGCGCTTCGGAGCATGCCCGCGGCCGGCGCCGTGCTGATGGCCGTCGTGCTGGCCTACCGGCCGCTGCGGCGCCATGCGGGCGTGAGGATGCTGCGCGCCGTAGCGGTCTTCGGTGTCGCGATCATCGTGTTCGGCCTTTCGACCTCCCTGCCGCTGTCGATGGCCTGCCTGTTCGTCACGGGTGCCGCCGACATGATCAGCGTCTACGTCCGCCAGACCTTCGTTCAAGGCGAGACCCCGGACGCGATGCGCGGCCGGGTGTCGGCGGTGAACACCGTCTTCATCGGCGCCTCGAACGAACTCGGCGAGTTCGAGTCCGGCTCGGTCGCGGCGCTGATCGGCGCGGTGCCGGCCGTGGTGGTCGGGGGCGCGGCCACCGTGCTGGTCGCCGTGCTCTGGGGCCGGCTCTTCCCGGCACTCCGAGCGCGCGACCGGCTTCTGCGCGAGGGGTGAAGCTGGAGGCCGACGGCCAAGCTAACCCATTCCGGCCAGGATGGGCTGGTCTACGCACCTCCGCCCGGGTCGTCCGGGTCGCTGAAGGAAGCCGACCTTGCTCGTTCGTACCGTGTTCGCGTTCACCCTGTCCGCCACCGCCGCGCTCGCCGCGCCGAACGCGTCGGCCGTGCCCGACCGCGCCGCGCTGAAGCAGAACTGCACCGGCGATTACCTCGCCCTATGCAGCGAATTCTCCCCCGACGCCCCGGAGGTCCAGGCCTGCTTCAAGCAGAACCGCGCCAGCCTCTCGCCGAACTGCCAGGCCGCGATCGGTGGATACGTGAAGGCGCAGAAGCGCGGGTGAAGGGGAGCCCGACGGGTCGCCGGGCTCCGCTTCCGAAAACTACTTCCCGGCCAGCAGCGGCGACCAGGTCGGGTCGGAGGCGTAGGACGGGGTCGGCACCGGATTTTCGACCTTGCCGGTGATGTCGACCATGTAGAGCTTGCCGCCGCCCTGGCCGCCGGGATCGCGGAAGAACAGCACGTACTGGCCGTTCGGCGCGAAGGTCGGCCCCTCGTTGTGGAAGCCTTCCGTCAGCACCCGCTCGCCGGAGCCGTCGGGCTTCATCACGCAGATCGCGAAGCCACCCTTGCGCTGGCGGGTGAAGGCGATGAGGTCTCCTTTGGGCGACCAGGCCGGCTGCGAGGCCGAGCCCTCCCCGAACGAGATGCGGTGCGGGTTCGAGCCGTCGGCGCCCATCACGTAGACCTGCTGCGAGCCGCCGCGGTCGGATTCGAACACGATCTGGCCGCCGTCCGGCGAGTAGGTCGGCGACGTGTCGATCGCCATGCCATTGGTGATCGAATGCTGGGCCTTCGAGGCGATGTCCATCGTGACGATGTCTGCGTTGCCGCCCTGCTGCACGCTCATGATGAGGCGGCGGCCATCGGGTGAGAAGCGCGGGCTCGCGCTCATCGAGTCGAAGTTGCCCATCGCCGTCCGGCTGCCGGTCTCGAGGTTGATCACCTGCACCCGCGGCTGGTGGCCGGTGGCCTGCGCCATGAAGGCGATGTCCTGCGTCGCCGGCGAGTAGCGCGGGGCGACGACGGCGTTCTCGCCGGTGGTGAGCGCCCGGACGTTGGCGCCGTCCTGGTCCATCACCATCAGGCGCTTGCGGCGGTTCTCCTTCGGGCCGGATTCGTCGACGAAGGCGATGCGGCTGTCGAACCACGGCCCGAGGCCGGTGATCTTGGTGTAGACGCTGTCCGAGATCAGGTGCCCGGCGCGGCGCGCGTTGGCGGCGTCGGTGCCGTATTGCTGGCCGGTGATCTGCTGGCCCGAGGTCACGTCCCACAAGCGGAACTCGACCTTGAGGCGGCCCGAGGCGTCGCGCGAGACGCGGCCGGTGACGAGGCCCTGCACGCCGGCCGCGCGCCACTTCTCGAAGCCGGGGGCGGCATCGAAGTTCGGCGATTCGGGGAATCGGCCCTTCTCCAGCGGCAGGAAGTAGCCGGAGCGGCGCAGGTCGTTCGTCACGACGCTCGAGACGAGGCCGCCGAGGTTCGCGTCGCCCGAGAAGTCGGTCACCGCGATCGGCATCGGCTGGAACGAGCCGCCACCGATGCGGAGCTGAAGCTGGGCCTGGGCCGGCCCGCTCAAGCCGATGGCCGCGAGCAGCAGCAGCGCGAGGCCATAGAGGGCGGCGGGCACGTGCCGGGCCCGGGTGAGCGAACGATGCAGCATGGGGTTTGGTCCGGAAACGTTGGAGCGGGTGCCGGCGAGGTCGAGACTTCGGGTCGGCTTCGGCGTCAGGTCGCGGTGAACTCGAACTCCGCGTTGATCGCCTTCCAGTCGTTGTAATAGGGCTGGTACTGCGCCGGGATCTTGTAGGGCGCGCACCGGCGCACGGCGCGCAACGCCGCCTGCGCGATCGACTGGTCGACCGAGCTCGACCCGCCGCGCATTATCCGCGGCTCGGTCGAGAGCGAGCCGTCGGCGTTCAGGCGGATGTCGAGCACCGGCAGCACCACGCCCTGCGCCGCGCCGGGCGGCGCCGAATAGCAGCGCTCGATCTGCTGCTGCAGCATGCCGACGAGGGCGTCGCGCAACGAGGGCGACAGGCGCTGCGCGGTGCCGGTGGCAGCGCCGAGGGAGGCCGTGCGCTGGACCTCGTGACCGGTCGAGCCGGTGGATTGCGACGGCGCCTTCGAAGCCAGGATCGACTTGATGTCGCCGGCATTGAACTTGGCGGCGAGCTCGGCCTGCTTGCGCGCCTTCGCCTCGGCGTCGGCCTTGGCGCGCGCATCCGCGACCGCCTTCGCCTTGGCTTTTGCCGCAGCCTCGGCCTTCGCGGCGGCTGCGGCCTCAGCCTTCTCCTTGGCCTCCTCGGCCTTGGCTTCGGCGATCTCCTTCTGGCGCTCGGCCTCGGCTTCCGCCTTCGCCTTGGCTTCGGCCTTGGCGGCGGCCGCCTTCTCGGCAGCCTTGGCCGCCTCCTTGGCCGCGTCCGCCTTGGCTTTCGCCTCGGCTTTGGCCTTCGCATCCGCAGCCTTGGCTTCTGCGGCGGCGGCTTCCGCCTCCTCGCGCTCGACGAGCTTGGCGAGCTGCTCGCGCTTCACCGCCTCCGCCTTGGCGGCCTCGGCGGCGGCGGCCTTCGCTTCCGCCTTGGCGGCGGCGGCCTTCTCCGCGGCGGCGGCCTTGGCGGCTTCCGCCTTCGCCTCGGCTTTGGCGGCGTCGGCCTTCTCGGCCTCCGCCTTCTCCTTGGCCATCTTGGCGGCCTTGGCCGCTTCCGCCGACGGGTCGGGCTCGTTGACGCGCAGCGGCATCTCGTCGGCGTTGGCGAGCTTCATGTCGCTGGTGCGCGTCGGCGCTGTCGGAGAATCGACTTTCGCGTTCTCCGGCTCCTTCTCTTCGAACTTCTCCGCCTTCTTGTCGGCACGGGGCTTGGCGTCCGACAACGGCTTCTCGGCGTTGCGCTCGCCCTTGGTCAGCTCGGAGAACTGGTTCTCGGTGATCACCTCGACGGGCACGCCCTCCTGCGCCTCGGGAAGCGCGGGCGCGGCGACGCTGAACAGGGCGAAGACCAGCAGCCCGACATGGGTGCCGGCCGAGACCCAGAAGCCCGGTTCGCTGCGGAAGGAGGGGAGCCTCACGGACGCGCTACCGCTGCTCGGGCTCGGTGACGAGCGCCACCTTCTTGAAGCCGCCGCCGGTGACGATCGCCATCACCTGCGCGACCCGGCCGTAGTCGACCCGCTTGTCGCCGCGCACGAAGACGCGCTCCTCGAAGCCGGACTTGGCCTCCAGGGTCAGCTTCGGGATGATGGTGTCGTCGGTGAGCTCGTCCTCGCCGAGGAAGACCTGACCGGACTGGCGGATCGAGATCGTCACCGGCTTGGTGTCCGAGTTCAGGGGCGAGGCCTTGGATTGCGGCAGATCGAGGGGCACGCCCACCGTCATCATGGGCGCCGCCACCATGAAGATGATCAGCAGCACCAGCACGACGTCGATGAACGGCGTCATGTTGATCTCGTTGATCGGCCCGCCGCGCTTGCCGCGCCGCCGCCGCTTGCCGCCCCCTTGAGCGCCCGCCGCCATGCTCATGTGTCGATCCCTTCGCGGTCGGTCAGGCGGCGAGCGACAGGCGCTCGTCGATCTGGCGCGACAGGATGGCGGAGAACTCGTCGGCGAAGCCTTCCAGGCGCGACTGCTGCTTGGAGACCGTGGCCTGGAGCTTGTTGTAGGCCAGCACGGCGGGAATCGCCGCGAACAGGCCGATCGCGGTGGCGAATAGCGCCTCGGCGATGCCCGGCGCCACCACGGCGAGCGAGGTGTTCTTCGAAGCGGCGATCGAGGTGAAGGCGGTCATGATGCCCCAGACCGTGCCGAACAGGCCGATATACGGGCCGGCCGAGCCGATGGAGGCGAGGAACAGCAGGCGGCCCTCGAGGCGCTCGACCTCGCGCTGGATCGTCACGTCGAGCACCTTGTCGATGCGCTGCGACAGTGACTGGATCTGGCGGCCGGTGCCCTCGAACGAGCGCTTCCACTCGCGCATCGCCGCGACGAACAGGGCGGCAAGGCCCGTGGCCGGGCGGTCGTTGAACGAGCGGTACAGTTCCTCCAACGAGCGGCCGGACCAGAACGCGTCCTCGAACGCGTCCATCTCGTCCTTGGTGCGGCGGAACAGCAGCGTCTTGTCGACGATGATCGCCCAGCACCAGATCGACGATCCGAGCAGGCCGATCATGACGAACTTGACGACGACGTGGGCCTGCAGGAACAGCCCGAGCAGCGTCATGTCGGCGACGGGCGCAGCCTGCATCGCATCGGCTGGGTTCATGGTCGGTGGTCCTCACGTCCCCATGGCGGAGCGGCTTCCGAGGGGGAAACCCTCGCGACATCCGGCTGAACCATGGGCGATACCTGAAAAATCGCCCGCGAATCTGTCGAAAGTAGGGTCGTCGCCGCAGCGCACCCTCGACGTCTCGGCCGAGTGAAGCGCCGAACGCGGTTAAGGAAGCGTTGCACGCCGGACCAGGGCGGATCGCAGAATAAGGATGTTATTTCAATCGAGCGAGACACTACTCAAATCGAAGGCAACGAAAGTATTTGATTTATATTAAATGTATTTGATTTCTCATCCTAAAGTTGTAATCTTTATATTCGTCAAAATACCGAGTAAATTAATGGCTTTTTTACCCTGATCGGCGATTCATGGTCGAAGATCCTCGTCAACGCGCTCGTGGTGGGCCCGAGCTTGGGTCATCGATGGGTTTCCATGGCATTCCTGACATTGCGCCGGAGCGCGAAGGCTCCTTCCGTCGAGACGATGTCCGAGTCGCCGCATGCGGTCGACTTCGAAGCGGTCCTCGGAGCCTTGCCCACCAACGTTCTGGTGTTGAATCCGACCACCGCGGCGATTACTTATGCGAACAAGCGGAGCGTGGAGACGCTGAACGCCCTGCAGCAGCACCTGCCGTCCGTCGTCGATCCCAACCGCATGGTCGGCCAGTCGATGGACGTGTTCCACAAGAACCCCCACCACCAGCGCTCGATCGTCGGCGATCCGTCGCGGTTGCCGTGGCGCACCAAGATCAAACTCGGCCCCAAGACCCTCGATCTTCACGTGTCCGCCGTCCACGCCGCCAACGGCGAGTACATCGCCGCGGTGCTGTCCTGGGCCGACGTGTCGCCGCTCACGGACGGGATCGCCAGCTTCGACCGCACGATGCAGGCCGCGCTCAATCAGACCGCCGCCGCCACGGGCGCGATGCGGCAGGCCGCCGACAGCGTGCTGAACGCCACCGGACAGACCTCTGAGAGCGCGGGACGGGCGGCCTCCAGCGCGGCGGAGACCACGGTCAACGTGCAATCGGTGGCCGCGGCCGTGGAGGAGTTCAGCGCCTCCAATGCCGAGATCACGCGGCAGATGACCCATTCCAGCAGCGTGACGGCGCAGGCCGTGACGGAGGCGCAGCAGGCGATGGAGAACGTCAGCACCCTGTCTGAGACTCGCAGCGCATCGGTGTCGTCGTCGGGTTGATCAACTCGATCGCGAACCAGACCAATCTCCTGGCCCTGAACGCCACCATCGAGGCGGCACGCGCCGGCCCCGCCGGCCGGGGCTTCTCGGTGGTGGCGGCCGAGGTCAAGGAACTGGCCGCGCAGACGGCCAAGGCGACGAGCGACATCTCCGATCAGATCAACATGATCCAATCCGCCACCCGGATGACCGTTTCGTCGATCGAGCGGATCTCCGAGGTGATCAAGGGAATCGATGCCGGCTCGACGACGGTCGCCGCGGCGGCCGAGGAACAGGCCGCCGCCTCGGCCGAGATCAGCCGGAGCGCGCGCGACGCCGCCGACCTGACCACCGAGGTGAGCGGCGGGATCAGCGCGGTGGCGGCCAGCGCCGCGACCTCGACGGATTCAGCGCAGACCGTGCTCCAAGCCACCACCGACATGGACAACCAGATGGCCGAGGTCACGCGGGCGGTCGCGACGTTCCTGGAGGAAGTCCGGCGGATCTGATCGCGCCGCCCCCCTTCACGAGAACGTCTTCGAGCGACGCCGCTGCCGACTCGCTCGAAGGCGAAGCGCGTGCATCAAAGGCTGTCGGGAGCGGACAACGCCCGGCGCAGACCCGGGGGCAGGCGGATCGCCCGGCCCTCGCGGACGCAGGCCACGACCACGGACGCGCGGACCAGGAGGTCGTCGCCGCGGAGCACCTCCTGGTGAAGGTGCATCGAGGCGCCGCGCAACTCGTGCGTGCGGGTGAGGATCGTCAGCGCGTCGTCCATCCGCGCGGGCTTCAGATAGTCGATCTCCATCCGGCGCACGACGAAGACCAACCCGTCGGCCTCGCGATGCAGTTCGGATTGGTCGCCCGCCAGCCCGCGCAGCAACTCGGTCCGGCCGCGCTCCATGAAGCGCAGATAGCTCGCATGGTAGACGAAGCCCGAGAAGTCGGTGTCCTCGTAGTAGACGCGCACCGGCAGCGCGTGGGCTTCGATCGATGACGTCACGGTTCGGCGCCGCTCCTGCGCAGACTTCCAGAGGGACAGGCCTGACGAGCCGGCGCCTTGCATTCGGACGAGGCTACCACGTTTGCCGATCGTCGGGACCTTAGTACCGGGTTGGCTCGGTGTTTGGTCGCCTGCCGCGGTTCCGAGGACGCGTCCGCGAAAGCCGGCCGATCGATCGCAGGCTCGCCCTGAACCGAGCCAAAAGCGCCGTCCCGATCCGCCGCGACGCAACGGCCAAGCTCAGTCCTCGGGCGGGCGGCAGGGTTTCGCTGAGCGCAGATCTTCGCCGCCTTACGCGGGTTTGGCGGCTCCCGCCGAAGCCTGTCGAAGACTATACCGCAGCGTAATCGCGCATTCACGCGTAGAAAAATCGAAGTCTTGGATGCATGATCGTTGCTTGAGCGATCGAATGTTAAGCTGCGTTGAGGAATTCGGCCGGAATGTGATCTGGATGCCCAAAATGTGCGGGTCTTATTTCAGCCCCGTTCGGTCTCGATTGGCGCCGCCCTCGTCAACGACCAAGGACCGAAGCATGCACATCCGACCCGTCGCCAAGATCGCCGCCGCCACCCTCGGAACCGCCCTGTCGCTCGTCGCCGCCACCCAGCCGGCCGCCGCCCAGAGCGGAGGCGCGTCCTGGTACGGCAGCGGCCATCGCACCGCGAGCGGCGAGCGCTTCAACCCGAACGGGATGACCGCCGCCCACCGCAGCCTGCCCTTCGGCACCCGCGTCCGCGTCGAGAACCAGCGCACCGGCCGGTCCGTGGTGGTGCGGATCAACGATCGCGGGCCGTTCGTGCGTGGCCGCATCATCGACCTCTCCCGCGGCTCGGCCCGGGCGCTGGGTATGGGCGGTACCACCTACGTCTCGCTGCACGTCATGAACTGATGCGGATGCCGGCCGGCGTTGCCGCGCGCGCCGGCCGGCCCCATCTCCGAGCCTGAACCGGAGACGCAGCGGACATCATGGCAAAACCCCTCATCGTCGACATCCCGCACGACCTCGGCCGCGACGAGGCGCGCCGCCGCATCGAGACCGGCGTCGAGCAGGGGCGGGCGCTGCTCGCCAAGAGCGGCATCAGCATCGAAAATCTCACCTGGACCGGCGACCGGCTCGATTTCGCGATCTCCGCGATGAAGCAGAACATGAACGGCCAGATCGACGTCGGCCAGGACAGCGTGCGGGTCGAGTGCCACCTGCCGTTGTTGCTTGCGCTCTTCGCCGACAAGGTGAAGCGGATGGTCGGCAAGGAAGGCAACCTGCTCCTGACCAAGAAGTAGCGCGCAAGGCGGCGCGCGCCGGAACACCCGGGGCGACCCCGCCGTTCACGCTCGTCACGCGGCGCGCGCTCAAGACGCGCCGCGACGTCAAGCGAGGAGCGTTTCCCATGGCCGATCCCGGCGCGATCCCCGAGGTGCCGACGAACCCGACGCCTGCCCCCGACACGCCCTACGACCCGCCCACCGTGCCGAGCCCGGGCCCGAGCCCCGAGATCCCGGGCGACAGCCCGAGCGAAGCGCCCGGCATCACCCCAGCCGAGGTTCCGGTGACCACGCCCGGCATGCCGACGCCGACCGGCCCCGCGAACCCGGTTGCCTGAGCGCGCTCCGGTTTACTTGAGCCGACTTCGATTTGTGGTGAGGCGGCCGCGCTGCCATAAGCCCGGCATGGCCGCCCCACCGCTTCTGACCCTTCAAGACGTCGCCCTCACCTTCGGCGGCACGCCCCTGATCGAGGGGGCGGGTTTCTCCGTCGCGCCCGGCGAACGCACCTGCCTCGTCGGCCGCAACGGCTCGGGCAAGTCGACCCTGATGAAGATCGCCGCCGGGCTCGTGGAGCCCGATCGCGGCGTCCGCTTCGTCCAGCCGGGGACGACGATCCGCTACCTCGCGCAGGAGCCGGATTTCTCCGGGTTCGCCACCACCCTCGAATTCGTCGAATCGGGCCTCGGCGATGGCGACGCGCATCACCGCGCCCGCTACCTGCTCGAAAGCCTCGGCCTCGACGGCAGCGAGGACCCGACGCGGCTCTCGGGCGGCGAGGGCCGCCGCGTGGCGCTGGCGCAAGCGCTGGCACCCGAGCCCGACGTGCTGCTCCTCGACGAGCCGACCAACCACCTCGACCTGCCGGCGATCGAATGGCTCGAGGCCGAGCTGAAGGGGACGCGCGCCGCGATGGTGCTGATCAGCCACGATCGGCGCTTCCTCTCGGCCCTGTCGCGCGCCACGATCTGGCTCGACCGCGGGGTCACCCGCCGCATCGAGCAAGGCTTCTCCGGGTTCGAGGCTTGGCGCGACGCCTTCTTCGAGGAGGAGGAGCGCGACCGGCACAAGCTCGAGCGCAAGATAAACGACGAGGAGCACTGGCTCCGCTACGGCGTCACCGCCCGGCGCAAGCGTAACGTCCGCCGCCTCGGCAACCTGCATGCGCTGCGCAAGGAGCGCCGCGACGACCGCCGGCCGGTCGGCACCGTGACGATGCAGGCCGGTGAGGCCGAGGCCTCGGGCACGCTGGTGATGGAGGCCAAGAACGCGAGCAAGAGCTATGGCGAGCGCCGGATCGTCGCCGACCTGTCCCTGCGGGTGATGCGCGGCGACCGCCTCGGCATCGTCGGCGCGAACGGCGCCGGCAAGACCACGTTGATCAATCTGCTCACCGGCAAGCTGCAGGCCGACGACGGGAGCGTCCGCCAGGGCACCAACCTGAAGATGATGTTGCTGGACCAAGCCCGCGCGGTGCTGGAGCCGAGCATGACCGTCACGGAAGTGCTCACCGGCGGCAGCGGCGACGCGGTGGTGGTGAACGGCGTCAGCCGCCACGTAGTCGGCTACCTCAAGGACTTCCTGTTCACCCCCGAGCAGGCGCGTACCCCGGTCTCGGTGCTCTCGGGCGGCGAGCGCAACCGCCTGCTGATCGCCCGCGCGCTGGCGCAGCCGGCCAACCTCCTGGTGCTCGACGAGCCGACCAACGACCTCGACCTCGAAACGCTCGACCTGCTGCAGGAGATGCTCGGCGACTATTCCGGCACCCTGATCTTGGTGAGCCACGACCGCGACTTCCTCGATCGCGTCGTCGGCAGCGTTCTGGTCTCGGAAGGGGAGGGGCGCTGGGTCGAGTATGCCGGCGGCTACACCGACATGGTCAACCAGCGCGGCGTCGGCGTGCAGGCCCGCGCCGGCGCCAAGGGAAAAGCCGAGGCACGCGGAAAGAGCGAGCCGCGCGAGAGGGCGGATGCCGCGCCTGCTGCCAAGGGCAAGCTGAACTTCAAGGACCAGCACGAGCTCAAGACGCTGCCTGCCCGCATGGAGAAGTTGCAGGGCGTGATCGCGCAGCTGCGCACGGTGCTGGCCGATCCCGGCCTCTATGCCCGCGACGCGGCCCGGTTCGACAAGGCGTCGGCGATGCTCGCCCAAGCCGAGACCGAGCTGTCTGGGGCGGAGGAGCGCTGGCTCGAACTGGAGATGCTGCGCGAAGGCTGAGACCATCCCGGCCTTCATGATGCCGCGATGGCGGTCCATGCCGTCCGGCAAGCCTCGGGGGCGTCGCCGGTGTTGCGACATCGTCCGCTCGCCATGATCCGCTCGTAATGAACCGCTCGCCATGACACACCAAGGCCTGCGTTCCGCGGGCTGGCTCCTCGGGTTGCCTGGGCTCGGCCTGATCTGGGTCGGCGCGACGCTGTATGCCGCGCCGGATATCGCCGCGCGGATCGCGGCGGCCGTGCGCGAGGCCGGCGGCCTGATGACGGAGGCGGACCTCTCCGCCTACCGCCCGGTGATCCGCCAGCCGGTGCGCGGCAGCTACCGCGGCTACGAGGTGGTCTCGATGCCGCCGCCCTCCTCGGGGGGCGTCCACCTGATCGAAATCCTGAACATCCTCGAGGGCTTCGACCTCGCCGCGATGGGCGCGGGCAGCGCCGCCGCGATCCACACCCTGGCCGAGGCGATGAAGCCGGCCTACGCCGACCGCGCCACCTGGCTCGGCGACCCGGACCGGGTCCGCGTGCCGGTGCAGGGCCTCACCGCGAAACCCTACGCGGCGACGCTGCGCCGGGCGATCGACCCGGACCGGGCGCGGCCCGCCGACAGCATCGCGGCCGGCGACCCTCCGCCGCCGGAGCCCGACCAGACCACGCATGACTCGGTGGTGGACGCGGCCGGCAACGCGGTCGCCAACACCTGCACCCTGAACTTCTCCTACGGGGTCGGGCTGGTGGCCGAGGGCACGGGCGTGCTGCTCGACAACGAGATGGACGACTTCTCCGCCAAGGCCGGCACCCAGAACCCCTACGGCCTCGTCGGCGGCGACGCCAACGCGGTGGCGCCGGGCGCCCGCCCGCTCTCCTCGATGACGCCGACCTTCCTGTTCCGGGATGGGCAGCTCACTCTCGTCACCGGCAGCCCCGGCGGCAGCCGCATCATCACCACGGTGCTCGCGGTGATCGTCAACCTGGTCGACTTCCGCATGAACCTCGCGGAGGCCGTCGCCGCGCCACGCATCCACCACCAATGGAAACCGGACGTGCTGCGCGTCGAGCAGGGTCTCTCGCCCGACACCCTCGCCCTGCTGCGGGCGCGGGGCCACGACGTTAGGGTGGGGGCGAACTCGGGCTCGGCCAACTCGATCCTGCGCAGCGGCGGCCTGCTCGCGGGAGCGGCCGACCCGCGCCAGCGCGACACGCTGGCCGAGGAGTATTGATGTGAGGCCTGAGTATTGAGGCAGGACCCAAGACAACCTGAGGCGTCACGCCCGAGCGCCCTTGGCCCCGGCCGCGCCTGCGCGTTAAAGGGGGATCGTCACAGAAGGTCCCGATGCTCGCCGTCCGCTCCCTCGCGTTCAACCTCTGCTTCTACGCCGCCACCACGCTGATCGCGTTCGGCGGGCTGCCGACGCTGGTCTCGGGGCGGGCGGTGATGCGGCTGGCGCGGCTGTGGGGGCGGGTGACGCTGTGGCTGCTGCGCGTGGTCGCCGGCACGCGGGTCGAGTTCCGCGGGCTGGAGAACATCCCGGCCGGCGCGATGCTCGTCGGCGCCAAGCACCAGTCGGCGCTGGAGACCCTGGCCCTGTGCACGGTGTTTCCCGAATTCGCCTACGTGCTGAAGCGCGAGCTGCTGTTCATCCCGCTGATCGGCTGGTTCCTGTCGCGCAGCGGCATGGTGGCGATCGACCGGTCGAAGGGCGCGCGCGCCATGAGCCTGATGAACGCGGCTGCGGCGGATGCGATCGCGCAGGGGCGCCAGCTCATCGTCTTCCCCGAGGGCACCCGGACGGCGCCGGGCGCCGACCCGGCCTACAAGCAGGGCCTGTCCCACCTCTACGCGGCGCTCTCCGTGCCGTGCCTGCCGGTGGCGCTGAACACCGGCCTGTACTGGCCGCGCCGCAGCTTCGTCCGCCGCCCCGGCACCACGGTGATCGAGTTCCTGCCGCCGATCCAGCCGGGCCTGGCGCGCGCGGACTTCCTCGACCTCGTCCAGGATCGCATCGAGACTGCCTCGAACGCGCTGCTCGCCGCCGGACGCGCCGACCTTGGACAGGCCGGCCGAACGGCTCCCGAGCCACAGCGCGAGACCTCGCGCCCGGCCTGATGTCGGACGCCGATTCCTGCGTCCACGGCACCACCGGGACATTGTGAAACGCCCTTTGAATTCCCATTTTGTTCTCACGAGACGAATCGCTTGACGGGCGCTCGGCGCCCGATCTAGGTTGGAACAAATGGCGAACAAAAGAGCCCTGTCCTGGTCTGCGGCCCTCCGCGACCTGACGGACGAGCGGACACGGAGACGGGACGTGCGGGAAGAGCGCTTGAGGACCACCGCCGGCCTTCGCGGCACCCCGGCCCTGGCGCTCAGCGCTTGGCGCGGGCGTTCGGGACGGCGCTACGTGGTCGGCGTGCATGACCTCAGCGCGCCCGAGCTCGACGAGATGGGCGAGGCGGTGGTGATCGCCGTCCGCCGCGATCCCGCGGGCATCGCCGAGCTGGTGTCGGTGTCGTCCTCCGGTGAAAGCCCGCGCGAGCGCCTGCATCGCACCTGGCTCGCCCGCGCCCGCAAGGGCGGCGCGACGGAGATGCACGTGCACCGGCTCGCCGAAGGCGAGGCCGAGCGCAAGGCGATCGTCGACGACCTCTCGATGGAGAGCGCGGACCCCGCGCACGCCTGAAACACCTCCACTCGATCGGGCCGGCCGGTGCATCCGGCAGGCGCACCCGCGATCGAGCGAAGGCCGTATCCGCGGTCCGGTGGGGTGATGCGGATTCGGCATGACTCCGCCTACGCCCCAGTTTCGCCCCGAGCCTCCCCTCATGCCTTGCGCTGGCATGGACGATCGCGGACGAACCTGCGATGGGGCGAGCGCGGGGAGCGAACGATGCAGGATCCGGCAAGGCAAGATCCTTCGGGGCGAGCCCCCATCGAGCCCGCCGCGGTGCCGCCGAGGGCGCCGCGCTCCCGGCGCGGCCTGTTCATGCCCTACATCCTGCTGCTGGCGCTGGTGGTGTTGTGGTCGGCGGGCTGGTTCTACGTCCGCGGCCGGGCGGCCTCCGAGATGGACGGCTGGATCGCCCGCGAGGCGAGCGCCGGACGGACCTGGACCTGCGCCGACCGGTCGATCGGCGGCTATCCGTTCCGAATCGAGCTGCGCTGCGGCTCGGTCAGCCTCGCGCGCGCCGACGGCCGCTTCCGGCTCGGCCCGCTGACGGCGGTCGCGCAGGTCTACCAGCCGCGCCACGTGCTGATGCTCGCCGAGGGCCCGTTTCACGTGGAACAGGGCGACCTCGTCGGCGACGCGACCTGGACGATGCTGGAAGGCAGCTTCCACGGCGCATCTGACGGGTTCGTCCGGGCCTCGCTCGTGGTCGATGCGCCGTCTGTGACGGTGGCCGGCGCGACGCCCGATCCGATCGCGGTCTCCGCCCGCCACCTCGAGCTGCATGCGCGCCCGACGCCGGGACGCTTCGAATCGGACGGCGCCGTAGACCTCAGCCTGCGCCTGTCGCAGGCCCTGGCCCCGATGGCGGATGCGCTGATCGGCAACGCCGACCCCGCCGACCTCACCCTCGACGCCACCGTGGACCGCGCGACCACCCTCGGCACCGGCACGGTGGCGCGCGAACTCGAGCGCTGGCGCCAGGCCGGCGGAAGCCTCGACGTCGCCAGCCTGGCGCTGGCCAAGGGCGAACGCCGGCTGCAGGCGAAGGGCAGCCTCGGGATCGACCAGGGCCACCGCGTCGAGGGGCAGCTCGACCTGCGCGCGGCGGGCGTCGAGTCGCTGGTCGCGGCGGTGGTCGGGCAGCGCTTCGGCGCCGACCGCGGCGCGCTGGTCGGCAAC
>NZ_VRUX01000309.1:0-5004 GCF_008039885.1 Methylobacterium sp. WL103 | reverse complement strand
CCGCATGGAAGGCGTGGGGCGCGACGGAGGCGGAGGGCGCCGGGACGGCCGGTGCCTGGGCCGGCTCGCGGCACAGGAGCGAGGCTGCCCCGATCACGAGCGCCGTAGCCAGGGTCGGCAGGAAGGGGAGGGAAAGCCGGCCGGAACCGCCGCCGTCCAGGGTCGCGAAGGGGTCTGGCTTCGACATCCGATGCTTCGAACCCCCTAAGACCGTCGCGACGGCATCCCGGATGACCCCAATTTGCGGCGGAAGCTGGACCGTTTCCTTTCCGCTCCGTTGCCCGGAGCGATCCGGCAGGGCGCGAAGGGCGCCCCGCGGAGCGAAAGCCCAAACCCGTGGAGGCAGGCGCCGGCGATCGAGACCGAAGAAAAGAGAGCCGGCGCTTTCAAGCGATCGCCCTGGCGATCCGGGGCACGACGCTTGCCTTGCGGGGCAGCCGGCGGCATGCGTCGCCGCGATCCGATTTGTCGCCCAGCACCGGGCCCAGATGTCAGACACTAGCCTCACCGTCGCCGTGATCGATCCGAGCCGGGCGCGTGCCGCGATCCTGGAGGAGGGCCTGCGCGCCGCCGGGATCGGTCGCGTCGTGGTGATGGCAGACACCGCCGACCTGATGGAGCGCGTCGCCGCGCTCGCCCCCGACGTGGTGGTGATCCACCTGGAAAGCCCGAGCCGGGACATCCTGGAGCAGATGTCCGGCGTCGCGCGCCACGTCGAGCGGCCGGTGGCGATGTTCGTGGACCGCTCGGACGCCACGATGATGCAGGCGGCGGTCGACGCGGGAATCTCGGCCTACGTCGTGGACGGCCTGCGCCCCGAGCGGATCAAGCCGATCCTCGACATCGCGATCCTGCGCTTCAACGCGTTCTCGCGCCTGCAGCGGGAGCTCTCGGAGGCGCGCGGCGAGCTCGCCGATCGCAAGCTGATCGAGCGCGCCAAGGGCATCCTCATGAGCATGAAGGGCCTGTCCGAGGACGAGGCCTACAAGCAGCTGCGCAAGAAGGCGATGAACGAGAAGCGGAAGATCGCCGACATCGCGCGGGCGATCGTCACCGCGGCCGACCTGCTCGGATGAGGGCGCCAGTGACTTCGCCGAGGAGGCTTCGCAGATGAGACTTCATCTGGGCTACGTGCCCCTCTGCGACGCAGCCCCCGTGATCGCCGCCCACGAGATGGGCTTCGCCCGCGCCGAGGGACTCGACCTGGAGCTGACCGCCGAGCCGTCCTGGGCGACGCTGCGCGACCGGCTGGCGCTCGGATACCTCGACGCCGCGCACATCCTGGCGCCGCTGGCGTTGGCGAGCGCGCTCGCCCTGTCGGGGCCGCCCTCCGACCTGATCGTGCCGCTGTCGCTCAGCCTGAACGGCAACGCGATCACCCTATCCAACACCCTCTGGGCCACGATGGCGCCGGAGAGCGAGCGCCTCGCCGACGTCGCCGGCGCCTTCGCCCGCCAGGTTGAAGTAGCCGTGGTGGGTCAGGTTCAGCACGGTCGGGCGGTCGGTCTGCGCGCGGTAGTCGATCCGCAACGTCCCGTCCTCGGGCAGGCTGTAGGTCACGGTCACGTCGAGGTTGCCCGGAAAGCCCTCCTCGCCGTCGGGCGATCGGCGCGCGAGCGTGAGATGCTTGTCGTCGGCCGACTCCACCCGCCACATCCGCCGGTCGAACCCGCGCGGGCCGCCATGCATCGCGTTCGGCGGCTCGTTGGTCGGCAGCGCGTAGGCGTGGCCGTCGATCGCGAAGCGCCCGTTCGCGATGCGGTTGGCGAAGCGCCCGATCAGGCCGCCGAAATGCGGGCTCTTGGTCTCGTAGCCCGCCACCGAGTCGAGCCCGAGCACGACGTCGGCCGCATGGCCCGCCCGGTCGGGCGTCTCGATCGCGGTGACGATGCCGCCGTAATCGAGCACGTGGACGCGAAGCGCGCCCCGCCCGAGGGTGAAGCGCGTCACCGTCTCGCCGTCCGCCGTCGTTCCGAAGGTCTCGCCCGCCATCCCTGGTCCCGACCGTGATCCGCCGCGCCGACCGTCGGCGACACCCTCGAAGACCGAACACCGGACCACGATCGGCCCGACCCGTCGCGGTCTGACCGCCGCGACCACGGGGCGGCGGCGATCCGCCGGACCTCACGGATTCCCACCCATGAGACCCGGTGCAAGCGGAGGCATTCCGACCCGTCGTGCCATCCGGCCGCGTCCGAAGTCGACCGGACGTGGCCGGATCCGTCGCCCTCCAGGCCTGCCGGGAAGCGGACGTGGCCCCGATCAACCTCGACCGATGGGCTCGAGCGAACCCGAACCGAGTTGTTCGAGGATCCGCGTCAGCGCCACGCGGTTGTTCTTGTCTTCCGCGCTTTCGAGGGCGTCCTGCAGCACGAGCCGGATGTCGTCGGCCTCGACCCGCTCCATGTCCCAATCCGGATAGAGGCGCTCTCGTTCCTCCTCGCTCTGGCTCAGCGAAACGATATCGTAGTGGCGCTCGTCTCGATGCAGGGTCGCGATCAATTTCCGTATCTCGGCGGCCGGCCCCTCGATCCACTGGAAGAAAACGCCGCTGCCGAAGACCAGCACGCCGGTAATGCCGTGGGCAAGATTGTTGCGCTTGGCCGCTTCGACGATGCGGGTGACTTCGGCGTCGTCGACGTGTTCCGCGGCACGACTGCAATAGACGAAATGGTACAGAGGGACCAACGTCGCGTCGTCCGACTCGGCGCCGCGCGGAATGCCGTACTCATCGAACATGGGTGAGATCGCTTCGTTGGCGGCAGGGAGACCGAGGCGTGGATGGGACACTGGCGGCGCCCGCATCCACCGGACAGCATCGGTTCGATCAGGCTGTCGGCCATCCATCTTTCGAAGAACGCCGAGTCGTTCCCGATGCGCGTCGTTCCCGATGCGCGTTACGCGTCGTCGTATGCGGGTTCGGCGGCGAGCCGCTCGAATATTCTGAGCGCCTGCAGCGGAGTCGCCTGATCGATCGCTCCGTTGGCAACTTCGGCTTGCGACCACATCCAGGAGCGGGCCGGATCGTCGCGCATCGCCCAGCCGGGGAATAAACGGTCCGTCACCGGGTGATAGGACAACCGCCGGATCTCCAGATGCCGGTCGTCCCTCAAGATCCGGGCATAGGTGGCATCCAGCACCTCGGCCGAGCCCTCCAGCAACTGCATGTAGACATCCGCCCTGCAAATGAGAGCGCCGGTGATCCCATCGCGCGCGTTGCAACGCCGCGATTGCGATAGGATGCCGTTGAGCATCGCTTGGTCGAACCCGAAAGGGCGTGAGGCATAGATGAGCTGAACGACAGACATTGCTGCTGGATCCTGTCAGGACGTCGGATTGGCAGAGCGATCTACATGCGGTCGTTCGAAAGCTCCGAGGATCCGTGGAAGCCGAGGACGTCGCCCGTCGGCGTCATGGCCTGGGCGAGCGTTCGGCGCCTGCGGACGACAGCAGCCTCTGTGCAAGCAGCACCGCGGTGGGGGCGTCGACCGCCGAGGCGTCGGCGCCGACCCGGGCGACATGTTCGGGATGCTCCAGGAAGACGGGTCCCCCGACCATGACGCCGATCGAAGGATTGAGCGACGCCCGTCGTACCGCCTGGATCGATGCGGCGAGCTGATCCAGGCGGCTCTCGCAGCTCAGCGTCAGACCCACCACGCCGAACGATTCCGACCCGACGAGATCGGCGATCTCCTCGGGCGTGGAGGCGAGGCCGCTCGCCACGTGCCAGCCGGCCTTCCGCAGGAACTGCTCGACGATCGCCAAGCCGAAGGTGTGGAGCTCGCCGGGTGCTCCCATGAGCAGGATACGGCGCGCGCTGTCGTAGGGCGCCAGGCCTCCGTCCGAGCGGAACGTGGCCAGCAGGAACTGGAGTTGGGCGAGGCCGGCCGTGACCTCGATGAAGTCGCACAGGTCGTCGTCCCAAATGCGTCCCAGCAGAGCCGCCGAAGGTGCGAGCAGGTCGAGGAACAGGTCGTCGACGCAGTAACCCTTGGCCGTCAGGGCCGTGAACGCGCTCAGGAGGGCCGCGACGTCGTGCCCGAGGATCAGATCCGTGAAGCCCGCGACCGTTTCCGTATCCAGCTTCGGCAGCACGTCCGACCGGACCTGCCGCTCGCCGCGATCGAGCAACATCAGCCGGGGGATGATGTCCGTCTGGACGATGCGACCGAGCGCGAGGGTTCGCTGCCGGGCCTGGTCGACGGATCTTCGCCGCGCATAATCCTCGCGGACATACGCGGCTTCCGCGATCCCCTCCGTGATCAGACCGGCCCACTCACGGTGGGGTGATCCCTGATCCAGCATTGCCTCATCCCCATGGTCCGGGGTTGGCGTCCCCGTTTGTCGTCGACCGTCGTCCGGCGAGTACGGGGTGCAACAGAGACGCAAATGCGCACGTTGTAAAGACGGCGACGGTCCCGGCGCTTGCCGCCGATGGCGGTGGTTTCGGCGGGCTGAAAAGCCTCCGCTCGCCGAGGCGGAGGTCCTCGAACGTTCCCCTGCCGCCGGCCGTGGCCCGAAGCGGACCGACCGCTCCCGACCCGGCTCGGAGGCGTCTCGCGGGTGCCCGCCGTCGGATCTTCACGGCCGGGGCGGGTCGGCTCACGGCACGGTCGCCGGCTCCGCGGGATCGTCGGACAGCTGCATCCGGTGCAGGCGGGCGTAGGCGCCGCCCTGCGCGATCAGCGCCTCGTGCCGCCCGGTCTCGACGACCCGGCCGGCCTCCATCACCACGATCAGGTCGGCCTCGCGCACGGTCGAGAGCCGGTGGGCGATGACCAGCGTGGTGCGGCCCTTCATCAGCCGGGTCAGGGCGTCCTGCACCAGGCGCTCGGATTCGGAATCCAGCGCCGAGGTCGCCTCGTCGAGGAGCAGGATCGGCGCGTCCTTGAGGAAGGCGCGGGCGAGCGAGATGCGCTGGCGCTCGCCGCCCGAGAGCCGGCCGCCGGCCGGGCCGACGCGGAACTCGTAGCCCTCGGGCAGGCGCGAGACGAAGCCGTGGGC
>NZ_VRUX01000308.1:0-4956 GCF_008039885.1 Methylobacterium sp. WL103 | reverse complement strand
CATCCGCACCTCCTCGGCGTGGCTGCGCCCGTCGCGGGCGGCCTGCGACAGGCGGTAGATCGCCTCCGACACCTCCGGCGAGCCGACGAAGATCCGCTCGACCGGGCGCAGCGTCGAGAAGCTGTCGCCGCCCGCCACGTTCAGGTAGGCCTCGTTGGCGTAGATCAGCCGGCCGCCCTCCTCGACCACGACGGTGGCCTCGGGGGCGGCGTCGACGATCGCCTTGGTGATGTCGTCGCGCCCGCCCTGCCCGCTGAGCTGGATCGCCCCGATCGCCATCGCGAACAGGAAGAACACGCCGGCCATGGCGAGCAGCGCCAGCAGCCAGATGATCAGCGACTGCGCCTGCTCGTTGGCTACGAACGACAGCCCGATCGCCGCCCCGACCAGCAGCCCGGCGAGCACGAGCAGCAATCCGACCCGCCCGGGCCGTTCCGACCGGTCGATCGAGCCCGAAACCGCGGGCGTGGGTCCACTCAGATCCGGCATCGGGCCTTGAATCCACAAACGAAGGACCGGTTATGCCCTCACCCCGCCGATCGGCAAGCGCTGTCTTTCAGGACGCGCCGACTTCCGACGGGGGCCGCCTTCCGGTCGGTCCCGGCTTAGTCTGGCCGAGGAAGGTGGACAAACCGTGCGTTCGGCGCGCTCACGCGGCCCGGCGGCGCAGGCGCATGACGAAGCCGATCACCTCGGCGACCGCCTTGTAGTGCTCGGCCGGGATCGCCTCGTCGATCTCCACGGTGGCGTGGAGCGCACGCGCCAGCGGCGGGTTCTCCAGCACCGGAACGTCGTGCGACTTGGCGAGCTCGCGGATGCGGAAGGCCAGGGAGTCGACGCCCTTGGCGACGACGACCGGCGCGCCCATCCCGGCCTCGTAGCGCAGGGCCACCGCGTAGTGGGTCGGGTTGGTGATGACCACCGTGGCAGTCGGCACCGCCGCCATCATCCGCTTCTTCACCCGCTGCATGCGGATCTGCTTCATCCGCCCCTTCACCTCGGGGTTGCCGTCGGATTCCTTCATCTCCTGCTTCATCTCCTCCTTGGACATGCGCAGGCGCTGGCGCCAGCGGTAGCGCTGGTACAGGGCGTCGGCCATCGTGATCGCTAGGTGGATGGCGAGCACGCCGCCGAGCAGCTTGATGCTGATGCCGAGGATCGCCGTGAGGCAGGCGGCTGGGTCGAGGCGGGCGAACACCTCGAGGCGGTCGCGGTCGCGCCACAGCAGGGTCCCGACCACGACGCCGACCACCGCCATCTTGGCGAGGCCCTTCACGAACTGGAACAGCGCCTCCATCCCGAGGATGCGCTTGACGCCGGCCATCGGCGAGATCCGCTCGAACTTCGGCCCGAGCGTCTCGGTGGTGAAGACCAGCGGGTGCTGCAGCAGGCCGGCGGCCAGACCCGCCACCGCCACGAGCCCGGCCGGCACCGCGAGCGCCTGCAGCCAGATCGTCAGGGTACGGCCCGCGATGCCCACCATGGCGTGCGGGTCGTCGGGCACCGCGTGGGCGTTCATCAGGAAGCCGCGCATCTCGGCGACGAGCCCGCGGGCGATGCTCGGCCCCGCGATCACCAGCGCCAGGGTGAAGGCCGCCAGGATCGCGAAGGTGTTTATCTCGGTGCTGGTCGCGACGTTGCCCTGCTCGATCGCCTGGTCGAGGCGCCGCTGGGTCGGTTCTTCGGTCTTGTCTTCCTGCTCGGTGCCCTCGGACATGGCTCAGCCGCTCCCGAGACGGACCAGGATATGTCCACGTTCGGCGCCGACCTGCCCCCTCTCCCATGGGGAGAGGGCTGGGGTGAGGGTCGTGACCTCGCCGGAAAACTCACGCCCCTCATCCTGTCCTTCTCCCCCTGGGAGAAGGGACCTGCGCCTCGACCACGCGATGGTCCGACACCGGCTCACCGTCCGGCGAATTCCAGCAGGTAGCGGCCGAGGTCGTCCAGGAACACGGTCATCATCACGCCGAGCGAGCCGAACAGGATCAGCATGCCGATCAGCACCGAGGCCGGCACCGCGACGAAGAACACCTGCAGCTGCGGCATCAGCCGCGACAGCACCCCGAGGCCGAGGTTGAACAGGATGCCGAAGGCGATGAACGGCGAGGCGATCTGCACGCCGAGGGTGAAGCCGCGGCCGATCGCCTTGAGCGCCAGGGTCGCCGCGTCGCCGAAGGCCGGCACCGCCTGCGGCGGCAGCACCGCGTAGCTCCGCCCGATCGCGTCGAGCGCCACGTGGTGCAGGTCGGCCGCCAGGATCAGCGTGATGCCGAGAAGCGAGAGGAAGTTGCCGAGCGCCGGCTGCTGGCCACCCTGCGACGGGTCGACGGTCATGGCGTAGGACAGGCCGACCTGCTGCGAGATGATCAGGCCCGCGGTCTGGAGCGCGGCGAGGATCATCCGCACGGTCAGCCCGATCACCAGCCCGACCAGCGTCTCCGAGAACAGCAGGCCGATCAGCCGTGGCGTGCCGATCGCGTCGGAGCCCACCGCCAGCAGCGGCCGCACCATGGGGAACAGCAGCAGCGAGACCAGCAGGGCGAAGGACAGCCGGATGCGCGGCGAGACCGATTGCTCGCCGACGCCCGGCATCAGCATGATCAGCGTACCGACCCGGGCGAAGGTCAGCAGGTAGGCCGCCGCGATCCCGGGCAGGAGCAGGTTCATGCGCCGTCATAGCAGCCGGCCGCCCGCTTCGTCTCTTCTCACTGTCCGGCGGCGATGCGCGCGGCGATGCGGGTCATGTAGCCGGCGAGCGCGTCGCCCATGAACGGCAGCATCAGCAGCAAGGCCGCGAACACCGAGACGATCTTGGGCACGTAGATCAGGGTCTGCTCCTGGATCTGCGTCAGCGCCTGGACCAGCGAGACCACGAGCCCGACGGCCAGCGCCACCAGCATCAGCGGGCCGGCGACCTTGAGGAAGACGAAGATGCCGTCGCGCGCGACGTCGAGGATGGCGAGTCCGGTCATGGGTCTGGATGCTTGCTCGAACCGTTGGGGGATGTGACGCCTCGGCCCGCCCCGGGAACGGGGCTGGGCCTGGTCCGGCTAGATCTGCATCCGCATGATCTCCTCGTAGGCCGAGATCATCCGGTCGCGCACGGCGACCATGGTCTGCAGCGCGGTCTCGCTCTCGGCCACCGCCGTGACCACGTCGACCACGTTGGCCTTGCCGGCGGCCACCGCCATGCCCTGGGCGTCGGCCTTGCGGCCGGCGTCGCCGACGCCGTCGAGCGCCCGGCCCAGGAGCTGGGTGAAGTCGCCGCCCGCCCCTTGCGTCGGCTGGATCTTCGGCGCGCCCTTTAAGGCGCCGACGTTCTGGACGGCGGCGTAGGCGCCCGCCGCGAAGTTGCTGCTGGCCATGGTGGTCTTCCGCCTACTTCAGGATCTCGAGGGTGCGGGAGATCATCCGGCGCGCGGTGGTGACCATGTTGAGGTTCGCCTCGTAGGAGCGCTGGGCCTCGCGCATGTCCATGTTCTCGATCAGCCCGTTGACGTTGGGCATGCGCACCTCGCCCTTGGCGTCGGCTGCCGGGTTGCCGGGATCGTACTTGGTCCGGAAGGCAGTCATGTCGCGGCGCACGCGGCCCGCCTCGACGAGGTTCGCGCCGGTCTCGCGGTCGACGTGGCTCCTGAAGGTCGGGATCTTGCGCCGGTAGGGCTCGCCGTTGGCGCTCTGGGGCGCGGAATCCGCGTTGGCGATGTTCTCGGCGATGATCCGCATCCGGCCGGACTGCGCCTTGAGGCCGGCGGCGGCGATCGTGAGCGACTTGTTGAAATCCATGGCTCAGTCCCTTCCGATCACGTCTGTTCCGCCGGTCATTTCTTGCCGATGGCGATCTTCAGGACGTCGAGGCTCTTCTGGTACATCGACGCGGCGAGCTGGTAGTCCGACTGGTTGTCGCCGGACTTCATCATCTCGTCCTCGAGGTTGACCCCGTTGCCGCTCGGGCGGATCTCGAATTCCGTCACGCGGCGCGGGTCGGCGCCGACGCCCGCGTCGCCCGAGGCGGCGATGTGGCCGGCATTGGTCAGCGTCATCCCGCTGCCCGTCGAGGCCGCGAGGCCCGTGGCGCGGTCGAAGCTCGGCTGCGCGAGGTCGCGCGGGCGAAAGCCCGGCATGTCGGCGTTGGCGACGTTCTCGGCGAGCAGCTTCTGGCGCGCCTGATGCCACTGCATCTTGGTGCGGAGCATTCCGAGCAGCGGCATGTCGGTGACGGCCACGGTGGGGCTCCGGATTGCGCGGCGGCCCTGTCTCCGGCCGCCCGGCAAAATCTGCCGCCCTCATGGTTAACGTCGGGTTAAGCTTTTGGCCGCGGCACGCGGAGCGAAGCTGTTAACGAAGACTTAACGATGATTGCCCGGCGGGGGGGCGCCCGTGATACTGACGGGGTGGTTTTGCGTAGGGCCGTCCCGGACCCGTGAAGAACGAGAGTAGTGTCCGTGCAATGGTTGCAGTCCGTGTTCGGGTCTGACGGCTCTCCGGTCGTGCAGTACGTCGCCATCTTCGCCGTGATCTTCGCGGTGCTGACGGTGATCGTGCTGGTGGTGCGGCGCCTCGGCGGCGGCGGCCTCGCCGACGCGAAGCGCGGCGGCCAGCGCGGGCGCCAGCCGCGGCTGGGCATCGTCGACGTGTACGAGCTCGACCGGCAGCGCCAGCTGATCCTGCTGCGGCGCGACAACGTCGAGCACCTGCTGCTCGTCGGCGGCCCGAACGACGTGGTGATCGAGCGCCACATCCAGCGCGGGCAGCAGCGCGACCCGGCCCTGCGCCCCGAGGCGATGGCCGAGCCCCTCGCGGCGCCCTTCGCCGAAACCCTGGCCGAGGCGGGGCCCGACCCGTTTTCCGGTCTCGAGACGCAGGCCCAGGCCGCGTTCCGGCCCGACTTCTCCATGCCGATCGTGCTCGCCCCGACCTGACTCTTATAAACAAATGACGCTCCCCACGACACCA
>NZ_VRUX01000307.1:0-5031 GCF_008039885.1 Methylobacterium sp. WL103 | reverse complement strand
GGCGGCTTCGAGGTCGTTGAGCGCGAGGCGCGGCTCTCGACCTGCGCCCGCAACGCCGGCCTCGCGCTCAACGACCTCGAAGCCGCCCTGTCGCGCGCCCTGCAGCAGCCCCGCGCCGGGCACCATCCCGAGGTCGAGGCCGCGATGGTCGCCGACGCCACGCTCCGGCGGATCAGCGCCCGCCTCACCGTGCTGCGCCACGCCGGCGCGCCGACCCAGGCCGAGGACGGCACCTGGAAGGCCTGGATCGCGGCGAACCTCCAGGCGCTCGCCGAGAACCGCTACCCCCTCCCCGACCGCCCCGGCGGCGCGCGAAGCCCGCAGCTGCAACGCCTCGTCGCCCAAGTCGACCTGCTCACCGGCACCCTGCGGCCGGGGCAGGTGCGGGAGGCGGTGTCCGCCGTCGCGTGACCGCGCCCCGTCTTCTCAGTTCAGGGCCTGCGGGTCGGCCTCCTGCAGGAAGGCGGCGACCTCGCGGAAGAACTGCATGCGGTTCTTCTCCATGATCACCGTATGCGTGCCCTCGCCGAGTTCGACGAAGCGCTTGTAGGGGACGTTGGTCAGCTTGGTGAAGTATTCCTGCGCCTGGTAGCTCGGCAGGTCGGCGTCCCATTCCGCGTGGATGATCAGGGTCGGGACGCGGATCTCGCCCGGATCGTAGAGCGGCTTGCCGGCCTGCCAGTAGGCCTGCGAGTCCGCGACGACGCCGTTCGGCGCGCGCAGCACCGGGGGCGAGAGCGCGGCGCCGACGGCGTCGGTGGCCCATGTCGCGTCCGCCCACTGCTCGAACCAGCCCGCCGGGATCAGGTCGCCGCGCTTGTCCTCCGGGACGCCCTTGAGCCAGCGGTCCCTGGCGCTGTCGCGGGTGACGGTACGATAGGCGCCGAGTGGCCCGGACGTGCCAAGGTTCGGGGGCGCCTTGGCGATCCATTGCGGCGCGTAGAGGACAAGGCGGTTGACCTTGTCGTTGTGGGTCGTGGTGTAGAGACCCATGGTCGAGGTGCCCCACGACCATCCCATCAAGTCGAGCTTGTCCACGCCGCGGCGCTTCAGGATGAAGTCGACCGCGACACCGACGGCCTTCGCAGCGTCGGCGGTGCGCATGAACGGCGGGTTGTCCGCGGCTGCCTGGTCCATCTGCTTCGGCCGGCTCGAGAAGCCGTAGCCGGGCAAATCAACGAGGTAGACGTCGAACCCGAGTCCCGCGAGGTAATCCATCATCGATAGCCCAGCGAGCGGAAGATCGAAGGCGGTGGAGGCTGGATAGGTCGCCCCGTGGACGTAGAGCAGGATCCGGTCGGCGGCGAAGCGCGATTGCCCGGCCGGACGCTTGTTGCGGACGTAGAGTTCGATCCCGTCCTCACCGGTCGGGACCCGGAACTCCTCGCGTTCGATCGATGGTGCCGCGGGCTCGCGGGCCTGCGTCGGCGCTGCAGCCAATCCGAGGCCTAGCACCGCGAGGCCGCGGAAGACCTCACGGCGGGGCACCGCGCTCGTGTCGGCGGCCGGCGTCTGACGGCCTTCGGCCAAGAATGTCCGTTTCGATGGCTTGGGCATCGTTTTCTCCCATCCGTATCTGGCGTCGGATGACGGAGATGAATCACCCCGACGGCATGCAGGCAACGGACGTAGGAGCGGAGCGCGAACGAACCGCGACGATCGTCGCTGGACCGCTTTCCCGCCGGACGCTGACTCACCGAAAAAACCCTGCGCACCGTCCGCGCGTCGCCCCGTTTCCCTTATATCGCCCCGGGGGCATCGAGAGCGGATACGGGCTTTGGAAGACGCGTTGATCCGGTGGCTGCAAGCCACCGCCCACCTGCGAGCCGACGTGGCGGCCGTCGTCGGGACCGCGCTGGCGCTCGGCGTCACCGTGCATGCGCTCCTGCGCAAGCGCCGGGTCAGCGTCGCGGTCGGCTGGATCGGGCTGGCGTGGCTCTCGCCGGTGTTCGGGACGGCCCTGTACCTCCTGTTCGGGATCAACCGGGTCGAGCGCCGCGCACGCAAGTTCCAGTCGAAGCCCTCCGCGGCGCCGGGCGCGCCGAACACCGAGGACGCCATCGTCCCCGAGGTGATGTGGCCGCTGGACAAGGCGGTGCGCCGGATCACCGGCCTGCCGGCTTTGGCCGGCAACACACTGCGCCTGTTTCGCAACGGCGACGCCGCCTACCCGGTGATGCTCGGCGCGATCGACCGGGCGCGGTCGAGCATCGCCCTGTCGAGCTACATCTTCCGCGACGACCCCACCGGGCGGACCTTCTGCGCGGCGCTGAAGGCGGCGCAGGACCGCGGCGTGGCCGTGCGGGTGATCATCGACGGCATCGGCGGCGGCTATTTCCGCGCGGCGGCCTTTCGACGGTTGCGGGCTTCGGGGGTGCCGGCCGCCCTGTTCATGCATTCCGGCTTGCCCTGGCGCATGCCGTTCCTGAACCTGCGCACCCACAAGAAGCTGCTGATCCTCGACGGGCGCGAGGCCTTCACCGGCGGCCTCAACATCTCGCAGCCGAACCGCCTGCGGACCCGCCCCGACCACCCGATCCGCGACACGCACTTCCACGTCGCCGGCCCGGTGGTCGAGCAGCTGATGCTCGCCTTCAGCGCCGACTGGGCCTTCGCGGACGGCGGCGTGCTCGAAGGGCCTGACTGGTTCCCGGACCTGCAACCCGTGGGCGACTCCATCGCCCGGGTCGTCCTCTCCGGGCCCGACGCGGACGTCGAGAAGATCGAGTTCGTGATCCTCCAGGCGCTGGCCTGCGCCCGCAGCTCGGTCCGCTTCGTCACCCCCTACTTCCTGCCGGACGAGGTGGTGATGAACGCCCTCATCCTCGCGAGCCAGCGCGGGATCACGGTGGACATCGTCATCCCGCGGGTCAGCGACCACCATTTCATCGATTGGGCGACGCGGGCGCACGTCGCGCCGCTGATCCGCAACGGCGTGCGGATCTGGCTCGACGAGCCGCCCTTCGACCATTCCAAGGCGATGGTGGTGGACGGGGCCTGGTGCTTCGTCGGCAGCGCGAATTGGGACATGCGCAGCTTCCGCCTGAACTTCGAGCTCAACGTCGAGATCCACGACGCGGCGCTCGCCGCTCAGCTCGAGACGTTCATCCGCGCCAAGATGGAGACGCCGCTCACGATGGAGGCGATCGACGCGCGGGCCTTGCCGGTCCGTTTGCGCGACGCAGGCGTGCGACTGCTGCTGCCATACCTCTGAAGCGAAGGCGCGGGGCCTCGCCGGGCGGGGCCGGGCTGAGGTGGACGACGATGGGCCGGTGGTCGGAAGGCCCGCGCGGCAGCACCGCGTGCTCGCGGCAGACGAGGCCGCGCACCAGGCATCGGTCGAGGCGCAGCGGCACCATCTCGACCATGGCATGGGTCGGCCGGCGCGGCCCCACGTCGCGGAAGCCCGGCAGCAGCGCCGGCCCGACGATGTTGTAGTCGCCCAGGATCGCCGAGCGCTCGGGCAGCATGCCGACGATGCGGCGGAGCTGGCGCCGGTTCAGCATCTGGCCGTGCGAGAGGTGGACGTTGGCCACGCCGAAGTCGCCGAAATCGAGCACCTGGCAGACCCGGTGGACCACCGCGCCGGACGGCAGCGTGACCACGGCCGGGTTCGTCGCCCACGGCGTCGGGCACCACATCGCCAGCCCGTGGATGCGGCCGGGCAGCGGCACCCAGGCGTAGGACCCGCCGACCCGTTCGGTGATCCCGGCGATCTCGCGGGTGGCTTCCTGCATCAGCAGCAGGTCCGGCCGCTCCTGCTCGATCAGCGCGACCACGTCCTCGACCGCCGCGCCGGTGCGGCGCAGCAGGTTCCAGCTGACGACCTTGCGCGACGCCGCCGCGGCATCCGCCTGTCGGAGCGGCGCCGGCGCGACGGAATCGAGGCCGAGGGGGGCCGAAGAGACCTGGGATGAGACCTGGGATGAGGCTTGGGATGAGGCTTGGGATGAGACCTGGGATGTCGCCATGCGGGCCGTTCGTGCTCCTGACCGCGCTCTTCCGACAGCCTGGGGCAGGCGCGAGACCGGGATGGGACCGGGCGGGTTTCGCCCGCCTCCCAACGCGCGACCCACGATCCCGTTGCCCTGTTGACGCAACGCTCCTCCACCCTTGAGCCGTGCGCCGCAAGCGCCCAGAACCCATCTCGACCGGACCGAGGCCGCAAGTGGGCGCTCCAGACGGCGCTCCAGATCTTTGGAATCCATGACGCGTTTCACGTTCATCCACGCCGCCGACCTGCATCTCGGCAGCCCGCTCGCCGGGCTCGGCGCGCGGAATGCCGAGATCGCCCAGCGCTTCGCCTCGGCCGGGCGCCGGGCGTTCGAGGACCTCGTCAGCCACGCAATCGAGGCCCGCGTCGCGTTCCTGATCGTGGCCGGCGACGTCTACGACGGCGATTGGGCCGACCACTCGATCGGCCTGTTCTTCGCCCGCCAGGTCGCGCGGCTCGACCGCGCCGGCATCCCGGTGGTGCTGGTGCGCGGCAACCACGACGCCGAGAGCGTGATCACCAAGGCGATCACCCTGCCGGAGGCGGTCCGCACCTTCTCGACCAAGAAGCCGGAGACCATACGGCTCGACGCGCTGAAGGTCGCCCTGCACGGCCAGAGCTTTCCGAACCGGGCGGTCGACGAGAACCTGTCGCTGTCCTACCCGGCCGCCGTGCCGGGCTGGTTCAACGTCGGGGTGCTGCACACCTCCTGCACCGGCCACGCCCAGCACGCGACCTACGCGCCGTGCTCGGTCGCGGACCTGCGGGCGCGCGGCTACGATTACTGGGCGCTCGGCCACATCCACGACTACACCGAGCTGTCGCAGGATCCTTGGATCCTGTTCCCCGGCAACCTCCAGGGCCGCAGCATCCGCGAATGCGGGCCCAAGGGCGCCGTCGCCGTCGAGGTCTCCGACGGGCAGGTGGCGGGCGTGCGCCGCCTGATCGTCGACCACGCCCGGTTCCACAACCTCTCCGTCGCCGTCGACGAGGCCGAGACCGAGGCGCAGGCGGTGGCGCTGGTCGAGGCGGCGATG
>NZ_VRUX01000306.1:0-5039 GCF_008039885.1 Methylobacterium sp. WL103 | reverse complement strand
GGCCAAGGAGGCGCGCCCGACGCCGCCGCGCCCGGCCTCGAAGCCGGACGACGCCGCCCGCGAGGAGCGCGTGCGGATGACGAAGCTCCGCCAGACCATCGCCCGCCGTCTCAAGGACGCGCAGGACACCGCCGCGATGCTGACCACGTTCAACGACGTGGACATGTCGGCCGTGATGGCGATGCGGAGCCAGTACAAGGACATCTTCGAGAAGAAGCACGGCACGAAGCTCGGCTTCATGGGCTTCTTCACCAAGGCGGTGATCGGCGCGCTCAAGGACGTGCCGGCGGTCAACGCGGAGATCGACGGGCAGGACCTCGTCTACAAGAACTACTACCACATCGGCATCGCCGTCGGGACCGACAAGGGCCTCGTGGTGCCGGTGGTGCGCAACGCCGACGACCTGTCGATCGCCGGCATCGAGAAGACGATCTCGGGCTTCGGCAAGAAGGCCCGCGACGGCAAGCTCTCCATCGACGAGATGCAGGGCGGCACCTTCACCATCACCAACGGCGGCATCTACGGCTCGCTGATGTCGACCCCGATCCTCAACGCGCCGCAATCGGGCATCCTCGGGATGCACCGCATCGAGGAGCGCCCGGTGGTCCGCAACGGCAAGATCGAGGCGCGGCCGATGATGTACCTCGCCCTCTCCTACGACCACCGCATCGTCGACGGGAAGGAGGCGGTGACCTTCCTGGTGCGGGTGAAGGAGGCGCTGGAGGATCCGGCGCGGCTCGTCTTGGACCTGTGAACGGAGGCGTAGGCTTCTGGACGCGGCCGGATGCAAACTTGGATCCTCGTTTCGGAGATCGTCCGGAACGCCGGCCTTGCGCTTGCGGCCTTCGGCGGCGTGATCCTCGCGTGGTGGACGCTGACACCGGAACTGGCCCGACGCGCTCACGTGACTGAGCTGTTCAACCGAGCCGCCGGAGAGCTCGGCGACGAGCGCCTTGAGGTGCGCCTCGCCGCGATCTACGTCTTACGTGAGATGGGAAGAGACTTTTCCGACCTAGCCAATCCAGTGTTCGAACTGCTGCAAGCGATTTTGCGGGAACGGCAGGCGGATTATCGGGACTTGGATCCACCGGTCGACGTTCAAGCCATCATGGCGAACCTGCGCATGAGGATTGCGGACGATGACAAGCCTGTCGCCTAGAGATCGTCCCATACGCAATCTGCGCGGTGCTTTCATCCGGCGGACCGATCTCAGCAATGCCGACCTTCGCGATGCTGAGCTTTCCGGCGCGGATGCCAGCAACGCGCGTTTTACCCGATCGAATTTTGAAGGTGCCCGCTTGGTCGGGACGATCCTACGCGGTGCGGACCTCACCGGTGCGAAGAACCTCACGGTCGAGCAACTGGCCAGTGCCGTGATCGATGCACGCATGGTGCTGCCGGACTACATCGACCGCAGTCGGCTACGCGATGCGGTCGAGTCCCCCGCAGATATCGCCTCGTGACGGATCTCGCGAAAAAGGTCGTGGTCGTCACCGGCGGCGGTCGCGGCATCGGCCGTGCTGTGTCGCTGCTCGCGGCGAAGCGCGGCTACCGCGTCTGCCTGAGCTACGTCTCCGACGCGGAGGCCGCCGCGACGGCGGTCGCGGCGATCGAAGCCGAGGGCGGGCAGGCCGTCGCGGTGCGCTGCGACGTGGCGGAGGAGGCCGAAATCGTCGCCCTGTTCGAGGCCGCCGACCGTCTCGGGACCGTTACGGCGCTGGTCAACAACGCGGGCGTGGTCGATCTGCCCGCACCCGTGTCCGAGATGAGTGCAGCCCGCCTCCATCGCATGATGGCGACCAACGTCGTCGGCTCGTTCCTCTGCGCCCGCGAGGCGGTGCGGCGGATGTCGACGAAGGCCGGAGGACGCGGCGGTGCCATCGTCAACGTCTCGTCGATCGCGGCGCGGCTGGGCGGAGCCGGACAGTTCGTGGACTACGCCGCCTCGAAGGGGGCGATCGACAGCTTCACGATCGGGCTGGCCCGCGAGGTGGCGGATGCGGGCATCCGGGTGAACGCGGTGGCACCCGGCATCATCGACACCGAGATCCATGCCAGCGGCGGCACGCCCGACAAGGCCGCCGCGATGGGGCCGGGCGTGCCGATGAAGCGCGCCGGCACCGCCGACGAAGTCGCCGCCCCGGTGCTCTGGCTGCTCTCCGACGAGGCGGCCTACACCACCGGCGCCATCCTCGACGTCTCGGGCGGCCGGTGACGCCGACGAACGAATGAATCCGGCAGCGACCCGCCCCGGCGGTCGCCGCACGCGAATGCAGGAACGAACAGACCCATGAGCACCTACGATCTCGTCGTCATCGGCACCGGCCCCGGCGGCTATGTCTGCGCCATCCGCGCCGCGCAGCTCGGCCTGCGCACCGCCGTCGTCGAGAAGCGCGCGACCCATGGCGGTACCTGCCTCAACGTCGGCTGCATCCCGTCGAAGGCTCTGCTGCACGCCTCCGAGGCCTTCGAGGAGGCGACGAAGCATTTCCCCGACCTCGGCATCGACGTCGGCACGGTCAAGCTCGACCTGGCCAAGATGCAGGGCTTCAAGGCCGAGGGCGTCGCCGGCAACACCAAGGGCGTCGAGTTCCTCCTGAAGAAGAACAAGGTCGAGACCTTCCACGGCACCGCCAAGATCGCCGGCGCAGGCCGCGTCGAGGTCACGTCCGAGGACGGCGGCAACCAGATGCTGGAGACCAAGAACATCGTCATCGCCACCGGCTCGGACGTGACGCGCCTGCCCGGCGTCGAGATCGACGAGACGATCGTGGTCTCCTCCACCGGCGCGCTCGAACTCGCGGCCGTGCCGAAGCGGCTCCTGGTGATCGGCGCCGGCGTGATCGGGCTCGAGCTCGGCTCGGTCTGGCGTCGGCTCGGCGCCGAGGTCACCGTGGTCGAGTACCTCGACCGCGTGCTGCCGGGGATGGACGGCGAGGTCGGCAAGCAGTTCCAGCGGATCATGGCCAAGCAGGGCATCGCCTTCAAGCTCTCGACCAAGGTCACCGGCGTCGCGGTGGCTGACGGCGCCGCCACGGTCACCGTCGAGCCGGCGGCGGGCGGAGCGGCCGAGACGATCCAGGCCGACGTGGTGCTCGTGGCCATCGGCCGCGTGCCCTACACCGAGGGGCTCGGCCTCGACGGGGTCGGCGTCCGCCTCGACAACAAGGGCCGGATCGAGACCGACAGCCACTACGCCACCAACGTCACCGGCATCTACGCCATAGGCGACGTGATCGCCGGGCCGATGCTCGCCCACAAGGCCGAGGACGAGGGCGTCGCGGTGGCCGAGATCCTGGCGGGCCAGTCGGGCCACGTGAACTACGCGGTGATCCCGAACGTGGTCTACACCTACCCGGAGGTCGCCTCGGTGGGGAAGACCGAGGAGGAGCTGAAGAAGGACGGGATCGCCTACAACAGCGGCAAGTTCCCGTTCACGGCCAACGGCCGGGCCAAGGCCAACGGCACCACCGAGGGCTTCGTGAAGGTGCTGGCGGATGCCGCGACCGACCGGGTGCTCGGCGTCCACATCGTCGGCGCCGACGCCGGCAACCTCATCGCCGAGGTGGCGGTGGCGATGGAGTTCGGGGCCTCGGCCGAGGACATCGCCCGCACCTGCCACGCCCACCCGACCCTGACGGAAGCGGTGAAGGAAGCCGCGCTCGCGGTCGGCAAGCGCGCGATCCACGTCTGAGGATCGCGCAGCCGCGCCTCCTGTTTGTCCCTGCCCTCCGCTCAAGCCGAGCGGCGGTGCGGGGCGAGGGCGGCGATGCGCAACAGGGCGGTCGGGGCCGGCGGAGCGGTGATCGCGTTCAGCAGGTACGGCCGCCGCAGGCCGAATGCGTGATGGAGCGCGAGGTCGATGTCGCGGGCGTGGAACGGCATCCGCAGCACGAAGGCGGCGCCGAAGTAGCGCGCCGCCTGGGCGATCGGCTCGGGATCGCCGGTGGTGAGCACGGTGAGATGGGTCGAAAGGCCCAGCGGCTGCACTTGGCAAGCGAGCTCGAGGCCGTCGATGCCGCCGAGCTTCACGTCGACGAAGGCGAGGGGGTAGGCGTCGCTCTTGAGGAGCTTGAACGCGTGGCGGCCGCAATCCGTCTCGTCGATCTCCAGGGCGAAGCCGCTGCGCCCGAGCACCCGTCCGATCGCCGCACGCGCCGCATCCGACGAGGAGGCGAGAAGGATGCGCGTCGACTGCCGGCGCCGGGCGTCGGCGTGCAGCAGGCTCTCGATGTGGTCGGTGTCGAGGGGCACCTTCAGCACCTCGTAGGCGCCGAGCGACACCGCGAGTTCCTGCCACTGTGCGAAGACGCGGGCGGCGATCAGCACGAGGCAGGGTAGGGCCGCGCCGCGCTTGCGCGCCACCGCCACCGCCTCCGGGCCGCTCAAGCCTTCGAGCTGAAGGCCGACGAAGGCCAGGGCCGGCTTGTGAGTGAGGGCGAGCTCGATCAGCGTTTCGCCCGAGTCCGTCTCGACGACCGTGGCTCCGGGATTGAAGCGCGCCACCACAGCCGCGAGTTCGGCCCGGCGACGGGCGTCGCGGTCGGCGATGAGCACGGCGCTGGCCTGCGGCGCCCGCGTCGCCTCCCCTGTTCCGGCGTGTCCGTCCGCCATGGTTCTCGCCTGTCCCGTCACGATCGCACAAGCGTAGAGTGTAATCCTCTCGGCAAGCTTAATTGTCCGAGGAATAGGCAGCTGGTCTTTCGACCGCACTAAAAGGCGTTTGTAACTTAAATCAAGTCTTGCGCGGTTCTCCGTGGCGGGTGTCGGCCTGCGCGCGGGTGGGTCGCGTCGAAGGCGCTCATCAGCCTGGCCGCGTCGACCTTGGTGTAGAGCTGCGTCGTCGAGAGCGAGGCATGGCCGAGCAACTCTTGGATCGCCCGAAGCTCGCCCTGGCGCGCCAGGAGATGGGTCGCGAAGGAATGTCGCAGGGCGTGCGGCGTCGCGCTGTCGGGGAGCCCGAGGCCGCCGCGGGCCCGGGCGACGACGTACTGGATGATCCGCGGCGAGAGCGGACCGCCGCGGACGCCGACGAAGAG
>NZ_VRUX01000305.1:0-5046 GCF_008039885.1 Methylobacterium sp. WL103 | reverse complement strand
GGTCCGGTTCGTCGGCGCGACCCTGTGGAGCGACTGGTCGCTGGCGGGGCGCTGGCTCGGGCCGGACGCCCCCGACCGCCCGGCCGACCCGGTGGCCTACGCGGCCGACCGCATGACCGACCCGATCACCGGCTCGCGGGAGTATCGCGGCTCGATCCGCAAGGCGCACGGCACGGTCTGGCTGCCCGCCGACGCGATGGCGGCGCACGCCTTGGAGCGGGCCGAGCTGCTGGCGACCCTGGCACAGCCCTTCCACGGGCCGACGGTGGCGGTGACGCACCATCCGCCGAGCCCGCGTGCGGCCGACGCCTTCCGCGACGCACCGGGGGTGCCGTGGTGGGTGCCGGCCTTCTACGCGACGACGGTGCTCGACGACCTCGACGACGCGGCGCGACCCGACCTGTGGGTGTCCGGTCATTTCCATGCGGGGCACGACATGGCGATCGGCCGCTGCCGCTGGGTGGCGAACCCGGTCGAGGGCGCGACCTACGCCGCCGACCGCCTCGTCACGCTGGCGCGAAGCCCGGCCTGAGCGACGACCGCGGACGACCCGCCCGGCGCGAAACCTCGTGCGCGGTTCGCGCGTAAGGCTGCCACGTCCTTCCGCGGGAGAACCTTGTCCGTGAACACCTTCCTCGCCGTCGTCCTCGTCTGCGCCAACGCGATCGCGCAGGAAGCCTGCACCGACGACAAGGCCTTGGAGGTGCGCAAGGTCCGCGTCGCGAACGAGCTCGGCTGCACCAACGGCTGGCAGGAGATCATCGCCCGCACGGATTTGCGCGACGAGATCGGCAAGACCTCCTACCTCAAGACCGAGTGCCGCCGGGTGAAGAACGCCCCGTGACCGCCGCGCCTCAGCGGTCGGCCGTGAAGGCGACCGGCCCGGTGGCGAAGCGGATCTCGCCGGCGCCATTGCGAATCTCGACCCCGGCATAATGGATCGCGTCGTCGCGGTTCCGGAACAGCCCGCCGGCGATGCCGTGGCTCTCCAGCGCGACCCAGCAGCCGCTCACATCCTGCCCGATGGTGAAGCTGAGACCGGGTCTTGCGGCGGCCGGGCGGGCGGGCGACGGGACGACGGCGGTCGAGAGGTTCGGCATGGTCTCACCCGGGGCTGGCGCGGTCCCGGGATGGGACCGCACCGCCAAGATCGGCCCGCGACCGTGAGGAATCGAGCGGTCAGGCCGCACGACGCCGTGAGGGTGTCGTTAGGGAACGCCCTACTTGTCGTACTTCACGTAGGCGAAGCGCGGGTCCGTCGGCGTGCCCTCCAGGCCGGCGCCTTCGAGGCCCGGCTGCCAGGAGACGACCTCCTCGATCTTGCGGGCCAGCGCAAAGTCCTTGTCGGTGATGCCCTTGGCGGCATGGTTCATCAGCCGCACCTCGACCCAGGCGTAGGAGGCGGTGAGGTCGGGGTGGTGCCACGCCGCCTCGGCGAGGTGGCCGACGGTGTTGATCACCATCAGCGTGCTCTTCCAGCTGGCAGTCTTGTAGGTGCGGCGAATCCACCCGTCCTCGTAACGCCAGGCCGGTATCTCGGCGGCGATCCGTGCGGCGATGGTCGCGTCGTCGAGGGCGCCTTCGCGCGGTTCGGCCATGGTCGTCTCTCCCGATCGGTTTTCCCCGCCCGAGCCTGCCCCGGCAGCCGCGACCGCGCAAGGCGGATGTGGACGGGCCGCCCCCCGCGCCCTAAGACATCTGCACAATGGTTCCGCGGGCGCCGGTGCCTCACGGTTCCGGCCGAGAACGGCACAAGGCCAAGATCGGCCGAGACGATCTCTAGGGAGAAGGCGCGATGCTGTCACGGCGCGGATTGCTCGCCGCCGCGCTCGCCGGCCTGCCGATGCTGTCGCATCGGGCGCTGGCGGCGCCGAGCGTACGCCTCGGCAGCCTGCCCTTCGGCACGGTCGCGTGGGAAGCCGCGCTGATCAAGGCGCGCGGGCTCGACGCCGCCAACGGCTTCAACCTCGACCTCGTGAAGCTCGCCGGCAACGACGCGGCGCGCATCGCCTTCATGGGCGGCCAGGTCGACGTGATCGTCGGCGACCTGCTCTGGGCGGCCCGCCTCGGCAACGAGGGCCGCGCGATGCGCTACGTGCCGGCCTCGACCTCGGAGGGCGCCGTGATGATGCCCGCGGCAAGCCCGGTGAAGACCCTCAAGGACCTCGAAGGCAAGCGCCTCGGCGTCGGCGGCGGCCCCCTCGACAAGAACTGGCTGCTGCTCAAGGCCCAGGCGCAGGACGCCGCCGGCTTCGACATCGAGGCCAAGAGCGAGATCGCCTACGGCGCGCCGCCCCTGATCGCGCTGAAGCTCGAGCAAGGCTCGCTCGATGCGGCGCTGACCTACTGGACCTACTGCGCGCGCCTCGAAGCCAAGGGCTTCCGCCGGCTGATCGGCGCCGACGACATGATGCGGGCGCTCGGTGCGAAGGGTGCGTTCGCGCTGATCGGTTACCTGTTCGAGGCGCAGACCGTCACCGACAAGCCCGAGGCGATGGCAGGCTTCGTCCGCGCCGTGCGCGCGGCCAAGGACATGCTGGCCGGCGATCCCTCCGCCTGGACGATCGTGCGCCCGCTGATGGCGGCCGACGACGACGCGATCTTCGAGGCGTTGAAGCGGGAATACCTCGCCGGCATCCCGCGCCGGCCCGTGGCCGAGGAGCGCAGCGACGGCGAGCGGCTGTTCTCGGTGATGTCGCGGCTCGGGGGCGAGCGCCTCGTCGGCACCGGCACCGGCCTGCCGCCGGGCCTGTACTACGACGGGACGACCGGTTGATCCGCGCCAGCGACTCGAACCGCCGGGCCGTCCTTACCCGTCTCGCCTCCATGCTGGTGCTGCTCGCCGCATGGCAGGCGGCGGCGCAGGTCGCCGGCTCGCGGATGCTGCCGACACCGCTCGCGGTGGCGACGTTCATCGCCCGGGAATCGGCGCGCGGCGACCTGTGGACCAATGTCGGGATCACGCTGGCGCGGGTCGGCGTCTCGTTCGTGCTCGCGATGGTGCTCGGCGTCCTGCTCGGCGTGGCGCTCGGGCGCTCGAAGCGCCTGAACACCCTCCTCGACACGCCGCTCCTGGCGATGCTGAACACGCCGGCCCTGGTGATCACCGTGCTGGCCTACGTCTGGGTCGGCTTGAACGAAACGGCCGCGATCCTCGCCGTGGTGCTGAACAAGCTGCCCAACGTCGCCGTCATCCTGCGAGAGGGCGCGCGCGACCTCGACCCCGGCCTCGAGGAGATGGCGCAGACCTACCGGTTCGACCGGCGCTCCTGGGTCGCCCACGTGCTCGTGCCGCAGCTGCAGCCCTACGCGGTCGCCGCGGCACGCTCCGGCCTGTCGCTGGCCTGGAAGATCGTGCTGGTGATCGAGCTGCTCGGGCGTCCCAACGGCGTCGGCTTCGCGATCAACTACTACTTCGTCCAGAGCACCGACGTGGCCGCGATCCTCGGCTACAGCATCGTGTTCATGAGCGTGATGATCGCCATCGACATCCTCCTCCTGCAGCGGCTCGAAGCACATGTCCGCCGCTGGCGATAAGATGTCCGCCGTCGGCGACGGCGAGGACGCGGTCCTCACGGTCGCGATCGCGCGGAAGGTCTACCATCCGAATTCGGTCGAGCCGGTGGAGGCGGTGCGCGACCTCGCCTTCGCGATCCGGCCGGGCGAGATCGCTTGCCTGATCGGGCCGTCGGGGGCGGGCAAGACCACGACCCTGCGCATCCTGCTCGGGCTCGACGCCGACTACGACGGAACCATCGTGCCGGACCCGCGCGCATCCGAGAACGGGCCGGGCATGGTCTTCCAGGAGCCGCGTCTGCTGCCGTGGCGGACGGTAGAGCAGAACGTGCGCCTGGCGATGCCGCGGCCGCAGCGCGCGCGCGACCTCGACGGGCTGTTCGCGCATCTCGGGCTGACCCCGTGGCGGGACCGGTTTCCCGGCGCGCTGTCGCTGGGGATGCAGCGCCGCGTGGCGCTCGCCCGCGCGCTCGCGAACGATCCGCGTCTCCTGGTGCTCGACGAGCCGTTCGTGTCGCTCGACGACGCGGCCGCCGCCTCCCTTCGCGGCCTGGTGGTCGACACCGTCGACCGGCTCGGCATGAGCGTGCTGATGGTGACCCACAACGTCGCCGAGGCGATCGCCGTCGCCGACCGGCTGCTGCTGCTGTCGCCGCGCCCGGCGAGCCTGGTCGCCACGGTGCCGCTCGATCGCCCGCGGACGAGCCGCGACCGCGCCTGGGCCGACGCAACCCGGCAGGACCTGGCGCGGCGCTACCCCGGCGTCATCGCCGAGTGACGTTTCACCAAAGCAAGGCTTCGTCTGGCCGGAAGGCCAGACCTCACTCCACCCGTGCGTCCACGTCGAGCTTGTCGAGCACCGCACCCGGCGTGCGGGCGAGGCCGAAATCGGCGAAGCCCAGGCCGGCCGCGTTCTTCGCCTTGGCGTTCAGCGTCAGGCGTCCGGGCTTCGTCACGAACTGGCCGAGCGCGCTGCCGATCGCCCGGGCGGCGGGCGAGTTGCCGAGCATCGCCGGCACACCGAACTGGGTCGCCGCCACGTATTCCTGGCGCAATTCCTCCGGCTTCAGGCTGAGGGCCTTCGCTTGGGCGGCAAGGAAGCGCTCGAACAGGCCGGTGTTCTGGACGGTGAGGTCGAGGGCCTTGGCGGTGGCCGTGAGCATCAGCAGGCTGGCCGCCGGGATGTGCGAGGCGAACAGCTCCGGCCCCATGCCGCCGATCGTGCCGGCGAGCCGCAGCGAGCCGATGTCGCGCCCCGACAGGGTCATCTCGCGCAACGCCACCTCGCGCTTGTCCTCGTCCCAGGCCGAGTCGACCACGAGGTTGAAATCGAGGTCGGCATAGCCGTAATCCGGCAGGGCGCCGAGCACCGGCACGCCGGCGACCATCGTCGCCGGGAAGGTTACGCCTGACAGGTCGAGGCGGCTTGCGGTCGGCACCCCGTCGCGCAGCGGCCCGAAGGTCAGGGCGCCGCTGCGCAGGACGAGGCGGAGCGGCGTCGCGCCCTGCGAGGCCGGAACGCCGAGCGGG
>NZ_VRUX01000304.1:0-5063 GCF_008039885.1 Methylobacterium sp. WL103 | reverse complement strand
TCCCTGGCCGCTCCAGCCGGCGGCGGGCAGCGCGCCGGCAAGCTCGGCGCAGAGGCCGGCGACGCGGGCCTTCAGCTCGGCGTCGAACATCCGTCCGACCATGACCATGCCGCCGGAGAACCACTGGCCCATGCCGCCGAGTTCCGGGTGGTCGAACTGCGCCATCGTGCCGTTGCCGGCCTCCAGCGCCCGCAACAGGTGGCGTACCGCGTCGAGGCCGACGCCGTGGCGGTCGGCCACGATCTGCAGCCCGGAGGCGTGATCGGGGCCTTCGTCGTTCGTTGCCTCGACGCTCATGCGGTCTGCTCCGGAAGGCGCGACGCGCTCGATTGGCGCCGCGATGGGCCGCGAATGCCGGGCCGTGCCCGGGGCGAGCCCTTACTATGGCGCGCCGCACGGGGCGGTGGAAGAACCCAGCTCGCGCAAAAATCGCAGGTGCCGGAACGGGTTCCGCCCGGATCGCGGGCTCGTGTCGCTGCGCTGCAAAAATTTCCGGCGCCCGGGAGCTTCGCCGTCGGCCGCACGTTCACAAAACGGCCCGGGGGCCCCGTCGCCGAACGTCAGGCGGCGGTCGTCGTGATGCGGCCCCGGCCGACGGAGTGAACATGGCCGACCCAATTCGAAACGTAGTCTCGACCCGCCCCGTTCGTTCGCGCATCCAGGAAGGCAAGCCCTATCCCCGCGGCGCCACCTGGGACGGCCTCGGCGTGAACTTCGCCGTCTTCTCCGCCCACGCGACCAAGGTCGAGCTCTGCCTGTTCGACGAGTCCGGCGAGAAGGAGATCGAGCGGATCGCGCTCCCTGAATACACCGACGAGGTCTGGCACGGTTACCTGCCCGACGCGCGGCCCGGCACGATCTACGGTTACCGCGTCCACGGCCCCTACGAGCCGAAGGCCGGGCACCGCTTCAACCACAACAAGCTGCTGATCGACCCCTACGCCAAGGGGCTCGTCGGCTCGATCACCTGGAACCCGGCCCTGTTCGGCTACCAGATGGAGACCGGCGACGACCTGACCTTCGACGAGCGCGACAGCGCGCCGTTCACCCGCCGCAGCCAGGTCATCGACCCGGCCTTCACCTGGGGCGCTTACCGCAAGCCGAACGTCCCGTGGGAGAAGACCATCGTCTACGAGGCCCACGTGAAGGGCCTGACCAAGAACCATCCGCGGGTGCCCGAGCGCCTGCGTGGCACCTATGCCGGCCTCGGCAACCCCGACGTGCTCGACTACATCAAGAGCCTCGGCGTGACCGCGGTGGAACTGCTGCCGGTCCACGCCTTCGTGCAGGACGACTACCTGCAGGAAAAGAACCTCGTCAATTACTGGGGCTACAACACGATCTCGTTCTTCACCCCCGCCCGTCGCTACGCGGCGGTGCCGGACTTCGCCTTCTCGGAGTTCAAGGAGATGGTCGCCCGCCTGCACGGCGCCGGCCTCGAGGTGATCCTCGACGTGGTCTACAACCACACCGCCGAGGGCAACGAGAAGGGTCCGACCCTGTCGTTCAAGGGGATCGACAACGCCTCCTACTACCGGCTGCTGCCGGGGCAGGAGCGCTACTACATCAACGACACCGGCACCGGGAACACCTTCAACCTCTCGCATCCCCGCGTGCTGCAGCTCGTCATGGACTCCCTGCGCTACTGGGCGACCGAGATGCGCGTCGACGGCTTCCGCTTCGACCTCGCCACCATCCTCGGGCGCGAGCCGCACGGCTTCGACGAGGGCGGCGGCTTCCTCGACGCCTGCCGCCAGGACCCGGTGCTGAACGACGTGAAGCTCATCGCCGAGCCGTGGGATTGCGGCCCGGGCGGCTACCAGGTCGGCGGCTTCCCGCCCGGCTGGGCCGAGTGGAACGACCGGTTCCGCGACGACGTGCGCGGCTATTGGAAGGGCGACGAGGGCCTGCTGCCGGATCTGGCCAACCGCATCACCGGCTCGGCCGACAAGTTCAACAAGCGCGGGCGTAAGCCGTGGGCCTCGGTGAACTTCCTCACCGCGCATGACGGCTTCACCCTGCACGACACCGTCGCCTACAACGACAAGCACAACGAGGCGAACGGCGAAAACAACCGTGACGGCCACTCGCACAACCTGTCGTACAATTACGGCGTCGAGGGCCCGACCGACGACCCGGCGATCCGCGCCGTGCGCCTGCGCCAGATGCGCAACATGCTCGCGACCCTGTTCCTGTCGCACGGCACGCCGATGCTGCTGGCCGGCGACGAGTTCGCGCGCACCCAGCAGGGCAACAACAACGCCTACTGCCAGGACAACGAGGTCTCGTGGATCGACTGGGGGGCGATCGGCGCCGAGGAGCGCGACCTCGCCGAGTTCACCCAGCGCCTGATCCTGCTGCGCAACGCCCTGCCGATCCTCAGCCGCGGCCGCTACCTGACCGGGCAGTACGACGAGGAGTTCGGCGTCAAGGACGTGACGTGGCTGCGCCCGGACGGGCACGAGATGGGATCTGAGAACTGGACCGACGGCGGCGCCCGCTCCCTAGCGGTGCTGCTCGACGGGCGCGCCCAGGCGTCGGGCGTGCACCGGCGCGGCGGCGATGCCACCTTGCTGATCATGTACAACGCCTACCACGACCTCGTGCAGTTCACCCTGCCCGAGTCGGTCGGCGGATCGGCCTGGACGCGCCTGCTCGACACCAACCTGCCCGACAGCCAGGAGGTCGCGAGCTTCACGTCCGGCGAGCGCTACGACGTGACCGGGCGCTCGATGCTGATGTTCGTCCTCAAGCCCGACGACACCCCCGGCGACGCGGTGACGGAGATGGAGCGCTCCTACCAGCACGTGATGCAGGCCTTCGAGCGGGCCAACATCCAAGAGGTCCATTTCCACCTCAACGACGAAGATCGCTGAACGCGGCGCCTTCCCCTCGAGCAGATGATCTGCCACGAGGGTTTGAATACAAAAAATCGGACGATCGTGGGCCGCCGCGCGTTGAAGAATCTATGCGCGGCGGCGACGCGTCGGGCGGCCGTTCGTCGGGGACCCAACATCCATGCCCAAGATTCTGCTGGTCGAAGATCACGAGGAGATCTGGGATTTCCTGTCCCGCCGGCTCAAGCGTCGCGGGTACGAGGTGATCCTGGCTCATGACGGCGAGGCCGGCGTGCAGCAGGCGCGCTCGGGCCGCCCCGACGTGATCCTCCTCGACATGAACCTGCCGATCCTCGACGGCTGGTCGGCGGCCCGCGCGCTGAAGTCCGGCAGCGACACCCGCGGCATCCCGATCATCGCGCTCACCGCCCACGCCATGTCGGGCGATCGCGACAAGGCGATCCAGGCCGGCTGCGACGACTACCACCCCAAGCCCGTCGACTTCTCGAAGCTGCTCAGCCAGATCAGCGCGGCCTTGGGCGAGACCGCGACGGCGGGCTAGGGCGGTTCTCCTCCCTTCCACCTCATCCTGAGGTACCGCAGCTCAGCGGGCCTCGAAAGAGCCCTCCCGCGGTCTCGGCGGGTCCTGGAGGGCTCCTTCGCAGCCCGCTGCCGCGGGCACCTAAGGATAAGGGGCGTCGATGGGGGAACGCTCGAGCGGTCGAACACAGGCGTAACCGGAGCGTAATCCATGAGCGACGACCCCGTCACCGCGCAGCGCCTGAAGAACGGCCTGCCGGTCTTCGTCGCCCTGGCCTCGCTGCTGCTCGTCCTCGCGGTGATGGCCGCGCTGTATTTCGGACGCGACATCCTCGTGCCGGTGACGCTGGCGATCCTGCTGAGCTTCGTCCTCGTGCCGGCGGTGCGCCTGCTCGGGCACATCCGCATGCCGCGGGTGCCGGCGGTGCTGCTGGTGGTCGTCGTGGTGTTCGGAGCACTGTTCGGGATCGGCAGCCTGATCGTGCGCGAGGGCGGGCAGCTCGTCTCCGACCTGCCGCGCTACTCCCTGGTGATGCAGGACAAGATCAAGTCCCTGCGCGGCGCCACCGCCGACACCGGCACGCTGTCGCGCATCGTCGACGTGTTCCAGGACCTGAGCGCGACGCTGTCGCCGCCGCCGCCGCCGGAGCTGAAGGGCGATCCGGGCTCGACCGGGCATCCGCTCACCGTGGAGATCCGCGCGGCGCGGGCCGGCCTCGTCGAGAACCTCCAGACCTTCGCCGGGCCGATCCTGCACCCGCTGGCCACCACCGGCCTGATCCTGATCTTCACGATCTTCATCCTGCTCCAGCGCGAGGACCTGCGGAACCGGATGATCCGGCTGGCCGGCGGCTCGGGCGACCTGCGCCGCACCACCGCGGCCATCGACGACGCGGCGCGCCGCCTCAGCCGGTTCTTCCTGGCGCAGCTCGCCCTCAACGTGGCCTTCGGCGTGGTGATCGGCGTCGGGCTGTGGTGGATCGGTGTACCGAGCCCGACCCTGTTCGGCGTGCTCGCGGCGATCCTGCGCTTCGTGCCCTATATCGGCGCCGCGATCAGCGCCCTGCTGCCGCTGGTGCTGGCGGCCTCCGTCGATCCGGGCTGGAGCATGGTGATCGCCACGGCGGCGCTGTTCCTCGTGGTCGAGCCGATCGCCGGCCACGTGATCGAGCCGCTGCTCTACGGGCACTCCACCGGGCTCTCGCCGATCGCGGTCATCCTCTCGGCGACGATCTGGACGTTCCTGTGGGGGCCGATCGGCCTCGTGCTGGCCACCCCGCTCACGGTCTGCCTCGTCGTGCTCGGCCGCCACGTCGACAGGCTCTGGTATCTCGACGTGCTGCTCGGCGACCAGCCGGCCCTCGACCCGCCCGAGATCTTCTACCAGCGCATGCTTGCCAACGACCCGGCGGAGGCGATCGACCAGGGCCGGCAGTTCCTGAAGGAGCGCGCGCTCGTCACCTACTACGACGAGGTCGTTCTGGCCGGCTTGCGGCTGGCGCAGGACGACCTGTCCCGCGGCACCCTCGACCGTGCGCGCCAGGGCGAGGTCGGCGCCGCGATTCGCACCGTGGTCGCCCGCCTCGGGACGACGCCGGTGGCCCTGCGCCCGCGCAAGGGAAAGGCGCGGACTGGGAGCTCCGAAGCCGCCGCCGCCGTCGCCGCGGCGGGGCCGGACCGTAAGGT
>NZ_VRUX01000303.1:0-5067 GCF_008039885.1 Methylobacterium sp. WL103 | reverse complement strand
GAGCCTGCGCTTGCGTTTCCGCGCCGCCGACGCGCCGGGCGACGCCTTCGCCGACTTCGACGCGGTGTTCGCCGCCCGCATCACTGAAGCCGACGACTTCTACGCCGCGCTGCAAGCCGACGTCGCGGATGCCGACCGGCGCGCGGTGCAGCGCCAGGCCTTGGCCGGCATGCTGTGGTCGAAGCAGCTCTACCATTACGACGTGCGCGAATGGCTCGACGGCGATCCGGCCCAGCCGGCCCCGCCCGAAGCGCGCAAGGCCGGGCGCAACGCCGACTGGCGGCACGTGCGGGCGCACGACATCGTCTCGATGCCCGACGCCTGGGAATACCCCTGGTTCGCCTCCTGGGATCTCGCGCTCCAGAGCCTCGTCTTCGCGACGATCGACCCGGACTTCGCCAAGGGCCAGATCCTGCTCCTCCTCGACGAGGCCTACGGGCACCCCAACGCAGAGCTGCCGGCCTACGAGTGGAACTTCTCCGACGCCAACCCGCCGCTCCACGCCTTCGCCGCCTGGCGGGTGTTCTCCCTCGACCGGGCGCTGACCGGACGGGCGGACCACGACTTCCTGCTCAGGGTGTTCAACAGGCTGTCGATGAACTTCACCTGGTGGGTGAACCGCAAGGACGCGTCCGGGCGCAACCTGTTCCAGGGCGGCTTCCTCGGCCTCGACAACATCGGCCTGTTCGATCGCTCGAAGCCGATCGCGGGCGGGGCGCTGACGCAGTCGGACGCCACCGCCTGGATGGCGATGAACGCCCTCGAGCTGATGCGGATCGCGGTGGAGCTCGCCCTGCGCGACCCCGCCTACGAGGACATGGCCCAAAAATTCTTCGAGCACTTCCTGCTGATCGCCGACGCCGCCGCGCGCAAGGGCGGGCTCTGGGACGAGGCCGACCAGTTCTTCTACGACGTGATCGAGACGCCCGGCGGCGAGCGCATCCCGATCCGCGCCCGCACCCTCGTCGGGTTGATCCCGATCTGCGCGGTGGCGGTTTTGCGTGAGGACGACCTCGTTCAGCTCCCCGGCCTGCAGAAGCGCCTGCGCTTCTTCCTGGAGAACCGGCCCGACCTCGCCGCCCTGGTCTCGCGCTGGCAGGAGCCGGGCGAAGGCGGCACGGCGCTCCTGTCGCTGCTGCGCGGGCATCGCCTCAAGGCGCTGCTGCGGCGGATGCTCGACGCGGACGAGTTCCTGTCGCCGCACGGCATCCGCGGCGTGTCCAAGGTCTACGAGGGCCAACCGTTCCACTTCGCCTGGGACGGCGCCGACCTCACCCTGCCCTACGAACCGGGCGAGTCGCGTACCCGGCTGTTCGGCGGGAACTCGAACTGGCGCGGCCCGATCTGGCTGCCGATCAACTACCTGCTGATCGACGGCCTGCGCCGGTTCCACCGCTATTACGGGCCGGACTTCCGGGTTGAGGCCCCGACCGGCTCAGGCACCTTCCTGTCGCTGCAGGAGATCGCCGACATGCTGGCCGACCGCATGATCGCGCTTTCGACCCGCGGATCGGACGGGACGCGCCCGTTCCAGGCGACGAGCCGGCTGGAGCAGGAGGACCCGCACTTCCGCGACCACGTGCTCTGCTACGAATACTACCACGGCGACACCGGCCGGGGGCTGGGCGCCTCGCACCAGACCGGCTGGTCGGGCCTCGTCGCGCTGCTCATCCAGCAAAGCGCGCTCGGGCCGCTCCACGCGCTGTCGTCCGCCGAAGCGCCGTGACTATTGCGTCAGCCGCAAGGTGCCGATGCTCGCCGCGATCTGGTTGAAGGCCCCGATCAGGCTCGACGAATCGTTGGCGACGAACGATTGGGATGCCGTCGTCGCGCAGTCGCTCAACAACTTCAGGCCCTGCGTGTCGATGGGATCCGACGGGATGCTGAAGCCGATCGTGTAGATCGAAATTCCCGTGGCTTTCGCGTTCTTGCACGCCAGCGCGGTCAACGCGTCGACGGCGTCGCGGGCGCTGTCGGCATCGTTCACGGTCGGCGTGCCGGGGACGAGCCTCGATGTCGGGCCGGTGCCGTCGACGTTCTTGAGGTAGCCTGCGGCGAAATAGAGCGAGCCGTTGGAGGAGGACCCGTTCGTCGCCCAACTGTTGGCCCCGTCCGTCATCAGGATGATGATCTTGTTGACGGTGTTCGACGAGTACGCGGCCCCGTCCGCGAAGACGCTGATCGGAGACAGCGTACGCCACCCCCACATCATGCCCTCGTGGATGTTCGTCGATCCGAGGGCGGCCATGCCGTTGATCGTCGTCTTCAGCACGGACGTGTCGCTGGTCAGGCGTTGGAGCGGCTGCGTGGTACAGCCGAAGTTCGGCCCGTTCGGCACCTTCGTCGAGGAATTGGAATTCGTCGGCGAAGCGTTCTTCGGGTTGACGTACTTGCACGCCCGACCTTCCGCGTCGAAGAACGACGCATTGGACTGGCTCTGACAGGACGCGCTGTACGTCGAGTCGTCGATGTAGCTGTTATAGCTCCGGCTACTATTGTAGTCGCGATAGCCGGTGCCGCCATTACCCGGCTCGTCGGGCGCGAACATAGGGACGTAGTATGAGTCAGCGTTCGAACTCGACGGCGTACCATCCTGCACGTTCAGCGGATACGGTAACGTCTCCAGGCACCCGCCCCACCCCCAACCGGAATAGGCGGCCTGCAACTTGGTGAAGATATCGAAACGGTTGGTGAAGCCGGACCCGGACGGCGAGAGCACGTTGTCCCAGTGGTAGGAGGATTTGGCGTTCTGGTCGATCCAGGTCGCGTAGCGGTAGGTCGTGGGGTTCAAGGCGACCGACGCCGCGAACGGCACGATCGCGATCTTGGTGCCGGTGGCGAAGGCGGCGTTGGTGTAGACGTAGTTGACGAAGTTGGTCGCCGCCGTCTGCACCGCCTGGAGCTTGCTCTGGCCGCCGCTCGATTCGAGCATCGAGCCGGTGTTGTCGAGCACCAGCGCGATCTCGAAGGTCTTCGGGATCGGCGTGGCGCAGCGCGCCGATCTGCCAGGGCGCGGTGCCGTCACGCCCGTGATGCGGCCGAAGAAGACCGGTGAGACGATGTGGGTCGTCAAGGTGATCTGGCGCGGGTTCGCCGTCACCGTCAGCGGATCGACCGTGAGGCCGGTCGCGCCCATATAGCCGGTCATCATGGTGGACGCCTGCGTCTGGAGCACCGCGTTCGTCGTCGCCATCGGCGTCTGGCAGAGGGCGAGCGCGCTGGCGTCGGTCGCCGCCTGGAGCTTGGTCTCGAGGTAGGTGGCGAAGCCGTAATCGATCGCCGCGCCGGTGAATCCGAGGAGCGGGAGGGCCATCAGCCCGAACAGCAGGGCGACGTTGCCGTCGCGCGCCCGCGCGAAGCGGCCGGCTTGTCCACGCAGCGACGCCTTGCGGCCTGCCGGGGTCGGGATCACGGGCATGCGGCGCCTCCGGGCATCCAGACCTCGGTGTAGGTCGACTTGGCGGGTTGGCCCCCGCGCGCCGGCCAGGGGATGCTGGACTTCAGCGTGATCGCGGTGCTGGCGCCCTTCACGAGCTTGACCAACGAGGCACCGAGCATCGGCGTGTACGGCATGCTCACCTCGGTGAGGACGTAGCGGACCCCGGTGGTGCGGAACCCGACGGGCACGGTCAGGTCGGAGGCCGCGCCGGTGGCGCGCGCCGAGGCGTTGGCGTTGGCGGTGCTGGAACAGACCCGCGGGACCAGGTTGAGATTGGTGAGATCGACGGCCATCGCGCTGACCACGATCTTCACGCGGCCGGCGTCGAACGGTTTCAGCACCAGCGTGGAGGTGGCGAGGATGTCGCCCATCAGCGACGCGTCGATCGGGTTCTGAGCGTCTCCCTGCGCCGTCAGGTCGGACACCGTCCGGGCGAGCAGGACGACCTTGCGCCAGTTGTCGATCGCATGCGCGTATTCCGACAAGCCCGCCCAGATCGTCAGCAGCACGGGCAGGATCAGCGCGAACTCGATCGCGGAGACGCCGCCGCGGGCGCGTACGAAGCTGCGGAGGGACGAAAGTCCGGTCCTCAACATCCGGTCGAGGCCGTGGTCTGGTACGGCTCGGTGCGGAACACCGTCGTCGATTGCAGGAGGTGAGTCCCGTCCGCGAAACTCTTCTGGGCGAGGTTCAGCAGGCTGAAGAACACTGGGATCTTCACCGCCGCGGTGACGACGACGATCGCCCCGGGCTTCGCGCAGGCGTAGTTCGTGCCGAAGCCGCTGTTCCAGGTCCGCGAGGTGGCGTTCATCGGCGTCGCGCCGGCCCCGGCCGAAAAAGACGACGCGACCGACACGTCGATCTTCACGCTGGAACAGTCGAACAGCGTCATCGTCCGGTTCGCACCGGTGCCGCACATCGCGTCGTTGAGCTTCTGCAGCAGGATCGCCGGGCTGCTCGTGGCGGCGTTGGCGATCTGGAACTGCCCGGTGAACAGGCTGCGCACCGCGTTCTGAACGGTGCGGTCGAAGTTCTGCCCGGCCCAGATCACGAAAGCGATCTGGACGATCGCGCCGACCAGCGCGAGGAACGGAAGCGCCACCAGGGCGAACTCGAGCGCCGCGGCGCCCTCTGTGGCGGCGGCGAACGAACGCAAGCGCGGCGGGCGAATGGGACGGGTGAAGCGTCGCGGCATGTCACCGGGGGCGGCTGGAATACATCATCCAGACGCTTGCCAGCCAGATCTAAACCAAACGCAAATGTGCAGGCTCAACCCTAGATAACATCTTCTGGCATCAGATTGCCAGTGACACACCCCCCGGTTGCAGACTCAGATGATAGGCTTAGGACAAAAAGACTGATTTTGCAGAAGAGCATTTGGATCTAGCCGAAACACCGGCCGATTGCGGAAATTAGACTTCTCCGGGTCCAGGCGGATCAGGTGACGATCTCGCCAAAGCTCATGAAAATGGCCCCGGATGGGACATCCGAGGCCGCTGAAATTCGGGGATCAGACCCGTTGCGCTGCCGAGGCGGTCGCCTACGGGTCTAGAACGGGATGTCGTCGTCGAGGTCGTAGTTGCCCCGCGAGCCGCCACCACCGCCGCCGCCGGACGGCGCCGGGGGCT
>NZ_VRUX01000302.1:0-5074 GCF_008039885.1 Methylobacterium sp. WL103 | reverse complement strand
GCCCCCGCCTCTGCGCCCGCAGGCTCGCCCTCCGCCACGCGCTTGGCCGGCGAATCCAGCACGTCGGCGTCGCCCGGCCGGGCGCTGCCGTGCTTGGCGATGGAGCGACCGCGCTCGGCCGCGTCGGCGTGGTCGTCGGCCTTGATCGGCGCGTCGCCGCCTGCCGCCCGCTGCGCCGGGGCGTCGGAGACGGGCCGCTCGACGGGGCGGCCTGCATCGGGCTTGGCGATCTTGGGCTCGGTCGCGGCGCGGGCCTCGGTCGAGGCGGCCTCGTCCTTGGCCCGGGCCTCGTCGCCCTCCGCCTTGTTCTTGTCCTCGAAGCGCTGGCGCCAGGCGCCGACGCGCGAGCCGTCGAACAGCGTCGGGTCGCTCAGCGTCGCAGCCCCGCCCTGCGGCTCCGACGAGACGCGGCCGGTCTGCGAGCCGACCTTGACCGTACGGCCGGCGGCGAGGTCGTCCATCAGCGTGCCGAGACTCTCGGGCGTCAGGTCCTCGTAGTAGTCCTGGTTGATCTGCACCATCGGCGCGTTGCAGCAGGCGCCCAGGCACTCGACTTCGAGCCAGGAGAAGTTGCCGTCGGCCGAGACGTGGCCGGCCGGCCCGAGGCGGGCCTGCAGCATGCCCTTCAACTCGCGCGCGCCGCAGGAATCGCACGGCACCGTGCCGCAGAGCTGGATCCAGAACCGGCCCACGGGCTCCAGGGCGAACATCGTGTAGAAGGTCGCCACTTCGAGCACGCGGATGTGCGGCATGCCGAGCTCGTCGGCCACCGCCTCGATCGCGCGGCGCGGCAGCCAGCCGCCGTTCTGCTCCTGCGCCTTCCACAGCAGCGGGATCACGGCCGAGGCTTGGCGGCCCTCCGGGTACTTCTCGATCTGCCCCTTGGCCCAGGCGGCGTTCTCTTGCGTGAACGCGAAGCTCTCGGGCTGCTCGGAAGCGGGGGCGAGCCTGCGGTTCGACATCTCAGTTCTGGCCCTTCCAGCTCAACGGTCGACCTCGCCGAAGACGATGTCGAGCGTGCCGAGCACGCAGGACACATCGGCGAGCAGGTGGCCGCGGCACATCCAGTCCATCGCCTGAAGGTGGGCGAATCCCGGAGCGCGAATCTTGCAGCGATACGGCTTGTTGGTGCCGTCGGAGACGAGGTAGACGCCGAACTCGCCCTTGGGCGCCTCGACGGCCGCGTAGACCTCCCCCTCGGGCACGTGGAAGCCTTCGGTGTAGAGCTTGAAGTGGTGGATGAGCGCTTCCATCGAGCGCTTCATCTCCCGGCGCGGCGGCGGCGCGAACTTGCCGTCGATCGAGGCGATCGGACCCAGGCCCGCCGGCTCGCGCAGCTTGACGCAGCATTGCCGCATGATCTTCACGGATTCCCGCATCTCCTCCATGCGGATCACCTGGCGATCGTAGGTGTCGCCGTTCTTCCCCACGGGGATGTCGAACTCCATCTCCTCGTAGCACTCGTAGGGCTGCGACTTGCGCAGGTCCCACGGGATGCCCGAGCCGCGCACCATCGGGCCGGAGAAGCCCCAGGCCATCGCCTCGTCCACCGAGACGATGCCGATGTCGACGTTGCGCTGCTTGAAGATGCGGTTGGACATGACGAGGTCGTCGAGGTCCTGGACCACCTGCAGGAACGGGTCGCAGAACGCCTCGATGTCGTCGATCAGCGCGGGCGGCAGGTCCTGGTGGACGCCACCGGGGCGGAAGTAGTTGGCGTGGAGCCGGGCGCCCGAGGCCCGCTCGTAGAAGATCATCAGCTTCTCGCGCTCCTCGAAGCCCCAGAGCGGGGGCGTGAGGGCGCCGACGTCCATCGCCTGCGTCGTGACATTGAGCAGGTGCGAGAGCAGGCGGCCGATCTCGCAGAACAGGGTGCGGATGAGCTGCGCGCGCCGCGGCACCTCGATGCCAGCGAGCTTCTCGATCGCCAGGCAGAAGGCGTGCTCCTGGTTCATCGGCGAGACGTAGTCGAGCCGGTCGAAGTACGGCGTGACCTGGAGGTAGGTCTTGTACTCGATCAGCTTCTCGGTGCCGCGGTGGAGCAGGCCGATATGCGGGTCGACGCGCTCGACCACCTCGCCGTCGAGCTCCAGCACCAGGCGCAGCACGCCGTGCGCCGCCGGATGCTGCGGCCCGAAGTTGATCGCGAAGTTGCGGATATTATGCTCGGTCATGGTGAGCCCTCCGCCTCAAGCCGTCTTCTTCTCGTCGCCCGGAAGCACGTATTCGGTGCCCTCCCACGGCGAGAGGAAGTCGAAGTTCCGGAATTCCTGCGTCAGCTTCACCGGCTCGTAGACCACGCGCGCCTCGTCCTGGTCGTAGCGGACCTCGACGAAGCCGGTGAGCGGGAAGTCCTTGCGCAGGGGGTGGCCCTCGAAGCCGTAATCGGTGAGCAGCCGGCGCAGGTCCGGGTGGCCCGAGAACAGGATGCCGTAGAGGTCGTAGGTCTCGCGCTCGTACCAGTTGGCCGCCGGGAACACCTCGATCACGGAGGGGACCGGCGTGACCTCGTCGGTGCGCACCTTCAACCGGATGCGGGAATTGTTGCGCAGGCTGAGCAGGTGGTAGACCACGTCGAAGCGCTGTGCGCGGCTCGGGTAGTCGGCGCCGCAGATGTCGATGAAGTTCCGGAAGGCGCAGGCCGGGTCGTCGCGCAGGAACGTCAGCGCGAACACGATGTCCGAGGCCTGGACCACCAGCGTCAGCTCGCCGAGCGCGATGGTGCGCTCGACCACCGCCGGGCCGAGCGCCCCGGCCACGTGGTCCGACAGCGCCTGCAGGGCCGCGTCGCCGGAGACGGGCTGGGTGTGGGCGAGGATCGAGATGCCGTTGGTCATCGCCTGCCCTCAGCGCTCGATCGTGCCGGTGCGGCGGATCTTCTTCTGCAGCAGCAGCACGCCGTAGAGCAGCGCTTCGGCCGTCGGCGGGCAGCCCGGCACGTAGATGTCGACAGGCACGACCCGGTCGCAGCCGCGGACCACCGAATACGAGTAGTGGTAGTAGCCGCCGCCGTTGGCGCAGGAGCCCATCGAGATCACGTAGCGCGGCTCCGGCATCTGGTCGTAGACCTTGCGCAAAGCCGGGGCCATCTTGTTGGTCAGCGTGCCCGCGACGATCATCACGTCGGACTGGCGGGGCGAGCCGCGCGGGGCGAAGCCGAAGCGCTCGCAATCGTAGCGCGGCATCGACATCTGCATCATCTCGACCGCGCAGCAGGCGAGCCCGAACGTCATCCACATCAGCGAGCCGGTGCGGGCCCAGTTGATCAGGTCGTCGGTGGAGGTGATCAGGAAGCCGCGGTCGGCGAGTTCCGCGCTGATCGTCAGGAAGGTCGGGTCGTCGGCACCGATCGGGCGGCCGGTGTTCGGGTCGACGAGCCCCTTGGCCTGCGGCGCGATCGCCGGGGCACGGGACAGTTCGGGGGTGAAGGCCATGGATGCCTCAGGAGCGGGCGGGCGGGGCGACGACGCGGACTAGTCCCATTCGAGGGCGCCCTTGCGCCACTCGTAGACGAAGCCGACGGTGAGGACCCCGAGGAAGGCCATCATCGACCACATGCCGAACCAGCCGAGATCCCCGAACGTGATGGCCCAGGGGAACAGGAAGGCGACTTCGAGGTCGAAGATGATGAACAGGATGGCGACGAGGTAGAACCGCACGTCGAACTTCATGCGGGCGTCGTCGAAGGCGTTGAAGCCGCACTCGTAGGCCGAGAGCTTCTCCGGGTCCGGGCTCGAATAGGCCACCAGGAACGGGGCCACCAGAAGAGCCGCCGCGATGAACAGCGACACGCCGAGGAACACGATGAGCGGCAGGTAATCCGCCAGGAGACCGGTCATGCGACACCTCTCACGCGCTGGACCGCGCCGCCCTGAACTTCACCGAACGGCGATATGGAATTGCTCCAATGCCAGAGTGCGCGCGGGCCGAGGCTTAGTCGAGCCGACCCGGTGAAACAAGCCGTTTGCGCGTCGCACAATCGCGGCCTGAGACAGAGAGGTGGCGCGATGTCAGGTCTTCGCCAACACGGCAGATCGGCGCAGCCCCCCAATAGACAGATCCGGTTCGCCGACCGGAGAATCGGGGCCTGCGGACAATCGCGTCTCGCGTGGCAAGGTCACGCTTGACACTCCCTGCCCCCCCACCTAAACCCCCGCTCGTCGCCGAAGCCCACCGGGCTTTCGAGCGGATACGCCGTGCGGGCGTAGCTCAGTTGGTTAGAGTGCCGGCCTGTCACGCCGGAGGTCGCGGGTTCGAGTCCCGTCGCCCGCGCCACGTACCTTCCCGATCACATTAGTCGAACCAGCCCTCCGGCCCGACGCCGTCGAGGGCTTCTTGCGTTGGGTCCTCAGCCCGGCAGGACGAGGGTCGCGCGCAGACCGCCGAGGTCGGACCGGTCGAGGGTCAGGCCGCCGCCGTAGAGTTCGGCCAGCTCCAGGGTGATCGACAGGCCGAATCCGTTGCCCGGCACGGTCTCGTCGAGGCGCTGCCCACGCCGCAGGACCGAGGTCGCCGCCGCCGGATCGAGGCCCATCCCGTCGTCCTCGACGCCAATCGCCACCGCGTCGCCCTCCGTTGCCGCCGAGACCCGGACCTCGCCGCGGCACCATTGGCAGGCGTTGTCCATCAGGTTCCCGAGCATCTCGTCGAGGTCCTGCGCCTCGCAGCTGACAGTCAGCCCTTCGGCGATCTCCGTTCGGACGCGCACGCCCTTGGCGGCATGCAGGCGGCCGAGGGTCGCGGCGAGATCCTGGATAGGGCTCGCCAAGCCGATCCGCCCACGGGCCGTGCCTTCGAGCGCCGCCGCGCGGGCGCGGCGCAGGTGATGGCGGACCTGCTGGTCCATCGACCCGACGAGGCCGCGCAAGGTGCCGTCGGCATCGCGCGCCGGGTCGGCGAGCGCCAGGGTCAGGGTGGCGAGCGGCGTCTTGAGGCCGTGGGCGAGGTTCGCGACATGCGTGCGCGCACGCGCGAGGTTGGCGGCGTTCTGGTCGAGGAGCCCGTTGAGTTCGGCGACCAGCGGCCGGATTTCGGCCGGCTGCGCGACCGGCACCCGCTCGCGCCGCCCGGCGCG
>NZ_VRUX01000301.1:0-5096 GCF_008039885.1 Methylobacterium sp. WL103 | reverse complement strand
GTTCGACGCGGCGACGGTGCCCGACCTCGCCCGGGCGCTCGCCAAGGCCCCCTACGCCGCCCCCCGCACCGACGACCTCCCGGCCAGCCTGAAGGGCCTCAGCCGCGAGCAGTACGGCGCCATCCGCACGAAGCCCGCCGCGGCGATCTGGGCCGGCGACGACCTCGGCTTCACCATCGAGCCGCTGCATCGCGGCGCGATCTTCACCGGCCGCGTCGCGCTGTTCCTAGTGGAGGACGGCCAGGTCCGGCCGGTCGCCTACGACCCGGCGCGCTTCGACACCGGCGGGTTCGCGCTGCCGGAGTTCTCGGAGGATCCGGGCTTCTCGGGGTTCCGCCTGCGCGCCCGCTTTCCCGACGGACCCGACCTTTCGGACTTCGCCGTGTTCCAGGGCGCCTCGTTCTTCCGCCTCGTCGCCAAGGGCCAGGGTTTTGGCATCAACGCCCGGGCTTTGACGCTGCGGCCGGCCGACGCTCGGGGCGAGGAGTTCCCGGTGTTCCGCGCGGTGTTCATCGAGCGCCCGGCCGACGGCGCCCTCGTCCTGCACGCGTTGATCGATTCCGACTCCGCCTCCGGCGCCCTGCGGATGGTGCTCCGCCCCGGCACCGAGGCCTCGACCACCGAGATCGAGACTACGATCTTCGCCCGCAAGGCGATCGACCACCTCGGCCTCGGCGGCATGCAGGCGAGCTACCTGTTCGGCCCCGAGGACCGGCGCCGCGTCGACGACGCCCGCGCCGCCGCCTTCTCGGCCGGCGGCCTGCAGATCCGCAACGGGGCCGGCGAGGCGATCTGGCGCCCGGTCCACAACCCGGACGCGCTGCAGATCTCGTCCTTCGTCGACCAGAACCCGAAGGGGTTCGGCCTGATGCAGCGGGCGCGCACCTACGAGGATTTCGAGGACGACGTGCAGCACTGGGAGTGGCGCCCCTCGCTCTGGCTCGAGCCCGCCGACGCCTGGGCCGACGGCGCGGTGACGCTGATCGAGATCCCGAGCGATTCCGAGTTCAACGAGAACGTGCTGGCCTATTGGCGCCCGAAGGAGGCCGTCGCCGCCGGCTCGGAGACCACCTTCCGCTACCGCCAGCACTGGTGCTGGCAGGCGCCCGCCGCCGCGCCGCCGGCAAGCGTGACGGGCACCCGCAGCGGGCGCGGGAGCGCGGGCACGCGCCGCCTGTTCCTGGTGGACTTCACCGGCGACGGGCTGTTTGCCGAGGGCGGCCTCGACATCGCCCTGGCGGCGTCTCCCGGCAGCATCGCCCGACAGCAGTTTTTCAGCTACCCGGAGCGCAGGACCGTTCGGGTCGCCTTCGAGCTCGATCCCGGCAGCGAGCGGGCGAGCGAGCTGCGCCTCGCCCTGGTTCGGGCGGGCCGGCCGGTGACCGAGACCTGGCTCTACCGCTGGACGTCGTAGAAGCCCGCGGGGACCCGGGGTCCGCAGGACCGCACCGGGCGCCCCACGCGAGACCCGCAGACGAGACTCGATCGAAGGCCGTGCGCATGGACGACGTTTCCGCCCTCCCCGCGGCCGCACGGCGCGACGCCTCGTCGGACCGCCCCTCCGGGGCGGCCTTCGCGGACGCCCTGCCCCCGGAATCGCCCCTCCCGATGCCGGTGCAGAGCCTGGCTGCCTGGGATCCGGCGCTCGCGCACCGGCCGTCGCGCCACCATGCGCGGCCCCACGCCGCGCGCCTCCTCGTCTTCGGCGGCGCGATTTTGCTGACCGGCTACGGCGGCTGGCAGATGTACGAGACCGTGTCGGTCTCAGGGTCGCCCACCGCCCTGCAGTACGTGCTCGTGGCCTTGTTCCTGCTGACCTTCTCGTGGATCGCGCTCGCCTTCACCAGCGCGATCCTGGGCTTCGCCGTGCTGCTGCGCCGCCCGCGCCTGCCGCCGGTGCCGGCGGGCCTCGCCACCCGCACCGCGATCCTGATGCCGGTCTACAACGAGGGCACCGCCCGCACCTTCGCCGCGATCGAGGCGATGCGGGAGGCGGTCGACGCCACCGGCCTCGGGCCCGCCTTCGACTGGTTCGTGCTCTCGGATTCGACGCAAGCCGACGCCTGGATCGCGGAGGAGCGCGCCTTCCTGGCGCTGCGGGACGCGCTCGGCCCCGACGCCCGCCTATACTACCGCCACCGCCGGAAGAACCACCACCGCAAGGCCGGCAACATCGGCGACTTCGTCACCCGCTGGGGCGGCGCCTACGACCACATGCTGGTGCTCGACGCCGACAGCCTGATGACCGGCGACAGCGTCGTGCGGCTCGCCGGCGCGATGGAGGCCGACCCGGATGCCGGCATCGTTCAGACGCTGCCGCTCATCATCAACCGCAACACGCTGTTCGCCCGGGTGACCCAGTTCGCCGCCCGCATCTACGGCCCGGTGATCGCCACCGGCCTCGGCCACTGGTCGGGCCGCGACGGCAACTATTGGGGCCACAACGCGATCATCCGCACGAAGGCCTTCGCCGCCGCCTGCGGCCTGCCGGACCTCCCCGGGAAACCGCCCTTCGGCGGCCACGTGCTCAGCCACGACTTCGTGGAGGCCGCCCTGATCCGCCGCGCCGGCTGGGCGGTGTACATGCTGCCGACGCTGCCGGGCTCCTACGAGGAGAGCCCGCCCTCGCTGATCGACGTGGCGGTACGCGACCGGCGCTGGGCGCAGGGCAACCTCCAGCATGCGCGGATCATCGGGGCGGCGGGGCTGAAGCCGGCCTCGCGCCAGCACTTCGCCACCGGCATCGCCGGCTATGCCGCCTCGCCGTTCTGGCTGTGCCAGCTCGTGGTCGGCATCGCGCTGGTGCTGCAGACGGCCTACGTGAAGCCCGAATACTTCACCACCGAGTTCGGCCTCTACCCGGTCTTCCCGCGCTTCGATCCGGTGCGCGCGCTGCAGCTCTTCGGGCTGACCATGGGCATCCTGCTGGCGCCGAAGTTTCTCGGCCTCCTCCTGGCGCTGATCGACGGCCCGGTGCGCCGGGCCTGCGGCGGCGCCGGACGGCTGGTCGCGTCCTGCCTCATCGAGATCCTGCTGTCCGCGCTGATCGCGCCGATCGCGATGGTGATCCAGTCGGGCTCGGTGTTCAGCATCCTCGCCGGGCGCGACACCGGCTGGAACCCGCAGCGCCGCGACGACGGCTCGATCCCGTTCGCCGACATCGTCCGCCGCCACCGCTGGCATACGGCGTTGGGCCTGGTCTCAGGCGTCGCCGCCTTCGCCATCGCCACGTCGCTGTTCCTCTGGATGGCGCCGACGATCCTCGGCCTCGTCCTCGCGATCCCGATCTCCTGGGCGAGCGGGCAGCTGGCGCTCGGCCTCGCCCTCAAGCGTCGCGGCCTGCTGATGACGCCGGAGGAGCGCGCCCGCATCGGGCTCGAGACCGCCCGGCGCCCATCCGAATCGCATCCGATCGAGATCCAGGCCTACGGCAGCGTCCTCGACCTCGCGCGGGTGACCGAGCTGACGAACTCTTATGCCACCGCGACGGCGCAGCTGCAGACGGCGCAGGCGCGGGTCGAGGTCTCGCGCGCCGCGTTCCAGCGCGCCAAGTCGCTCGGGGCCTACGCCACGCAGGTGCAGATCGAGACCACCGAGGGCACGTTCCAGACCGACCAGGCGGCGCTCGCCGCCGCGCAGTCGCAGGTGCGGACGCTGAGTGCCACCGCGCAGCAGGAATGGGGCCCGGTGATCGGCCGCGGCATCGTCGAGCGCTCCGGCCTCGTGACCCGACTGATCGAGCGCGCCGACTTCCTGGTTCAGGTGACGTTGCCGCCGGGGGAGGCACTGAAGGGCCCGCCCGGCGCGGCCTTCGCCGAGGTGCCCCCGCAGAGCGAGCGCGTGCCCCTGCGTTTCGTCTCGGCCGCGACCCGCACCGACCAGCGCATCCAGGGCTTGAGCGCGTTCTACACCGTGTCCGGCGACAGCGGGCTCCTGCCAGGCATGAGCACGCTGGCCTTCATCACCGCGTCGCGGGCTGCCGTCGGCGTGCTGGTGCCGGAGGAGGCGGTGGTGCACTGGCAGGGTGGGGCTTGGTTCTACCGCGCGGTCGGCGAGGCCGGGTTCGCCCGCCACGCGCTCGGCGCCGACCCGGCGCTCTCCGGCGACGGCTTCGTCGTCGCCGACCTCACGAACGAGACCGAGATCGTGCTGCGCGGGGCGCAGGCCCTTCTCTCGGAGGAGATGAAGGCCCAGGCGCAGGCCTCCGGCGGCGCGGACGACGACTGAGCCGATGCCGCCCGACACCGACGCCCCCGCCTCCGATCCCGTCGGTCCGCAGGCCGCCCTGGTCGCTTTCGCGATCCGCTTCCCCGGAATCGTCGTGGCGTTGGCCCTGGCGCTCCTGGTCTACGGCACCGCCAGCCTCGGCCAGGCCAAGTACGACGTCTTCCCCGAATTCGCGCCGCCCTCGGTGGTGATCCAGACCGAGGCGCCGGGGCTCAACCCGGAACAGGTCGAGGTCTTGGTGACGCAGACCGTCGAGGTCGCGGTCAACGGGCTTCCCGGCCTCGCCACTTTGCGGTCGAGCTCGATCCAGGGCCTGTCGGTCATCACCGCCACCTTCACGGCGGGCAGCAGCATCTACCGGGTGCGCCAGCTCGTCACCGAGCGGTTGGCGAGCCTTGCCGGGCGCCTGCCGCAGGGCGTGCTGCCGCCGGCGATGACCGCGCTCACCTCCTCGACCAGCACCGTCGTCCTCGTCGGGCTGACCTCGGAGAAGCGGTCCGCCCTCGACCTGCGCACCATCGCCGACTGGCGGGTGCGCCTGCGGCTGCTCGCGGTGCCCGGCATCGCCCAGGTCTCGGTCTACGGCGGCGCGGTGCGCGCGTTCCAGGTCGAGGTGCGGCCGCACGACCTGATCCGCTTCCGCCTCGGCCTGAACGACGTGCTGGTCGCCGCGCGCAAGGCGACGGGTGTGCGCGGCGCCGGCTTCGTCGACACGGCCAACCAGCGCATCGCCCTGCAGACGGAAGGCCAGTCGCTGACGCCGGACGAGATCGCCCGCACGGTGCTCGTCAACGAGGGCGGCGCCAGCGTGGTGCTCGGCGACGTCGCCACCGTGGTCGCCGCCCCCGAGCCGCCGATCAGCGCGGCCC
>NZ_VRUX01000300.1:0-5096 GCF_008039885.1 Methylobacterium sp. WL103 | reverse complement strand
GAGCCCGCTCGAGCGCAACTACGAGGCATCGCAGTACGAGAAGGTCGTCGATTGCGTCCGCCACGTGCTCGCGGCGCACCCGGAGATCGACCGGGCCTCGATCCTGAGCATGCATCGTGGCTCGGGCCGCGACCGATTTGTTCACGCCCCGTGCCACCTTATCCACCGTCCCGCGTTTGCCTTCTCGAAATTGGAACATAGAGTGAACGATGTCTGACGTCGTCACGAGGGGGTCGCACCGCCATGGCACGCTACCGTTTCCATTGCACCAACGGCCTCGAATGCGTCTTCGACGCGGTGGGCAAGGAGATCCGTGTTCCCGGGCGGCTGGCCGACAGGGCCCGCGGCGTCGCCGAGGCCTTGATGGTGACGCTCGACGACGGCACCGACTGGCGCGGGTGGCAGGTCAGCGTCCACGACCTGCGCGGGCGCAACGTGCTTGTGTTGCCGTTCCGACCGCCGGCCGACGCCGTCGCGCGCGGCGCCTGACGGCCTGGCACACCGGCCCTGCGCAGGGATCGGATGCCGTCGATTCGGTCGCGGCCCCGTCGTCGCCGCGTCGCGCGTTGGGGAGCGAGACCGACGACGAGGGAACCGCGTGTGACCAGCCTGCCCGAGCTACCGCCCGAAGCCTTCGCCAAGCAGGACCCGGCGCCGGACACCCTGTTCTACGCCCAGCCCCGCTTCGTGACGCATATCGACGACGGGGCGATCCAGGCCGTCACCGACCTCTACCGCGACCTGCTGCCGCCGGGCGGGCGCATCCTCGACCTGATGTCGAGCTGGGTCAGCCACCTGCCCCCGGAGGTGCCTTTCGCGGCCGTGATCGGCCACGGCCTCAACGCCCGCGAACTCGCGGCCAACCCCCGCCTGACAACGTCCTTCGTCCAGGACCTCAACGGCGACCCGTCGCTGCCGATCGCGACCGCGAGCGTCGACGCCGTCCTGATCTGCGTCGGCGTGCAGTACCTGCAGGATCCCGTCGCCGTCCTGCGCGAGGTCGCCCGGGTGCTCGTGCCGGGCGCGCCCGTCATCGTCACCTTCTCCAATCGCTGCTTCCCGACCAAGGCGGTGGCGATCTGGCAGGCGGTGCGTGGGGACGACCAGGCGCGGCTCATCGCACTCTACCTGCGCCATGCCGGTTTCCCGGAGATCGCCATGCAGGTCGTCGTCCCGGACGGCGCGGGCGGCGATCCGCTGCGCGCCGTGATCGGCCGAACCCCAGCGGGCGTTTGAATTGTCCACGATCGGCTCGCGCAAACGTGAGGCGCTTCGTTCCTAGGCGCATCCGCGGCCGTCGCGCGCGCGCAGGCGGCGGCACCTTGATTTTCGACGCGGGCGCCTGATGTCGCTCGCGATGCAGGATCGTAGAAGCGTGGCATGTCGCGAGAGCGGCACGCCCGGCGCCGCCGGTCCTGCGCCAAGGGGGATGTTGATGAGCACGACGACGATCGACAAGACCAACACCGATTCCTACCCGATGGCGGGCCAGTGCCCGTTCGGAGGCGACCGCATCGGCGGGGCCTTCGGCAGCCGTCCTGCCCTGGAGAACTGGTATCCGCACCGGCTACGGGTCGAGCTGCTGCATCAGAACGGGCTCGCGGCCGACCCGCTCGGACCCGACTTCGACTACGCGGCCGCCTTCCAGGCGATCGACCTCGACGCGCTGAAAGGCGACATCAAGCAGTTCCTGACCTCGTCGGTGTCGTGGTGGCCGTCCGATTACGGCAATTACGGCCCGCAGATGATCCGCATGGCCTGGCACTCGGCCGGCACCTACCGCATCGCGGACGGGCGCGGCGGCGCCGGCACCGGGATGCAGCGCTTCGCGCCGATCTCGAGCTGGTGGGACAACGGCAACACCGACAAGTCGCGCCGCCTGCTGCAGCCGATCAAGCACAAGTACGGCAACGCCCTCTCCTGGGCCGACCTGATGGTGCTCACCGGCAATTGCGCCCTGGAGATCATGGGCCTGCCGACCTACGGCTTCGCCGGCGGGCGCCTCGACGCCTGGGAGGCGGACGACGCGACCTACTGGGGTCCCGAGGTCGTCGAGATGGGCTCGGTCTCGAGCTTCGACGAGATGGTCAACCGCGACAAGCGCTGGCGCGGGAAGAACGGCGACGCCGAGTACGACCTGGAGAACCCGCTCGCCGCCTCGCACCAGGCGCTGATCTACGTGAACCCGGAAGGCCCCTACGCCAACGGCGACCCGCAGGGATCGGCCAACGACATCCGGGTGACCTTCACCCGCATGGCGATGAACGACGAGGAGACCGTCGCGCTGATCGCCGGCGGCCACGCCTTCGGCAAGAGCCACGGCATGGTCCCGGCCAAGGAGATCGGGCCGCCGCCGGAGATGGCGCCGATGGAGGCGATGGGCCTCGGCTGGCACAACCCGAAGGGCGCCGGCAAGGACACGATGACCAACGGCATCGAGGGGAGCTGGACCCCCGACCCGACGAAGTGGGACAACGCCTACCTGGAGAACCTCTTCAAGTTCGACTGGGAGCAGACCAAGAGCCCGGCCGGCGCCCTGCAATGGACGCCGAAGGACCCGAACGCGCCACGGACCCCCGACGCCCACGTCGTGGGCCAGTCGCATCCCTTGATGATGATGACCTCCGACATCGCCCTCAAGGTCGATCCCGAGTACCGCAAGGTCTGCGAGAAGTTCCTCGGCGACTTCGACGCCTTCACCCAGGCCTTCTCCAAGGCGTGGTACAAGCTGACCCACCGCGACATGGGCCCCAAGCACCGCTACCTCGGCCCGGAAGCGACGATCGAGGACGGCCTGCTCTGGCAAGATCCGATCCCCGATGCCGCCTACGCCCCGGTGGGGGAGGCTGAGATCGCCGACCTCAAGCAGGCGATCCTGGCCACGGGTCTTTCGGTCTCGGACCTCGCCTTCACCGCCTTCTCGGCGGCCTCGACCTACCGCGACAGCGACAAGCGCGGCGGTGCCAACGGCGCCCGCCTCGCCCTCGCGCCGCAGAAGGACTGGGCCGTCAACCGCCGGGCCGTACCCGTGGTCGAGGCGCTCCGCGGGGTGATGTCCGGGTTCAACGGTGGCCGCGGCGACGGCAAGCAGGTCTCGCTCGCCGACCTGATCGTGCTCGCAGGCTGCGTCGCCGTGGAGAAGGCGGCCCGGGACGCCGGGGTCGAGGCGCGCGTGCCGTTCACGCCGGGCCGCGTCGACACCACGCAGGCGCTCACCGACGTGGAGATGTTCACCTGGCTGAAGCCGGTCGCGGACGGCTTCCGCAACTACGTCGACGACGGGTTCGCGGCGATGGCGCCCCGCCTTTCGCCGGAGGAGATGTTCCTCGACAAGGCCAACCTGCTGACGCTGACCGCGCCGGAATGGGTGGTCCTGACCGGCGGCCTGCGGGCGCTGAACGCCAACCACGACGGCTCGACCCGGGGCGTCTTCACCGACCGGGTCGGCGTGCTGACGACGGACTTCTTCCGGACCCTGACCGACACCAACCTAGTCTGGGAGAAGGCCGACGCGGCAGGCACGTCCTTCGCCTTGAAGGACCGCGAGAGCGGGCAGGCCAAGTACGAGGCCACGCGCAACGACCTCGTCTTCGGGTCGAACGCGCAGCTGCGCAACATCGCCGACGCCTACGCCGGCAGCGACGGCCAGCGGCGCTTTGTGGCCGACTTCGTCCGGGTCTGGGACAAGGTGATGATGCTCGACCGCTACGACGTGAAGGGCCACCGGCGCCAGGGGCCGATGGCCGCCTGATCGACCAGGGCGCTGCAGCCCGCGCCCCCGTCCCGCCATCCGGTGGGACGGGGCTCGCCCGAGAGGCCTGTCGAGGGTCCGCCGGGCGCAGCTCACGTGAACCGACTCAACGCCCTTGACGGCCGCGCCAAGCTCGGCGCGGAACGAAAGTCTCCTCTGGCACCGCCGGCCGATCCCGGCGGCGCCGGTCTCAATTGGCCGGCAGCCGCACGGCCACCTCGTTCCGGCGCAGGAACGGGATCGCGAAGGGCGGGTCGTAGCCCATGAGGAGCGGGACGTCCTCGGTCCGGCGGCCCGCCTTCGCCAGCACGTTCGCGAGGATGCGCTCCTGCTCCGACCGCGCCTGCGGCGTGATGGTGCCCGAAAACTGCAGCGCCGCGATCCGCTCGGGCGGAAGGCGAACCAGCCGGACGCCGGCCTCGGTGGGTTCCGGAGCGCCGGCGCGCGCGACGTCGTGAGGCAGGAAGAACCGCATCGTCCCGGCGGGACCCTGCTCGACGGGTAGCGTCATCGCGATCCGACGTCCCGCCGTCTCCACCGGCGCCGTCATGGCGATGCGCCCGCCGTCCCGGTTCGCACCGGTGATGTAGCGGAACAGCCGCCCGAACGCCTCGCCATCCCCCTGGCCACGTGCATCCGTCTCGACGGCGACCCGCGCCTCGTACGAGCGGATCTCGACGCCGCGCTCGAGCCGCTCGACGACGGCGTAGCGCGGCTGATCGTAGAAGGACCGCACGCCGAAGACGCCCAGCGCGGATTCGAGCAATGTGACGAGGTAGTAGGCGAACTTGTCCAAGGCGGGAGCGTCCGAGGTGAGGGACAAGCGAGTATAGCGCCCGCCGCGCGGACTCGTTCCCGGCGCAGGGTCGTCGGCGTTCGTCCTTGAACCAAGGGATCGATCTGCCGGAAAGAAATCACGGCATGGCGATAGGGCGATCGCCTTTCGCCACCGAAAGATCACGCGGGCGACCTTTGGAGTGGCGGAAGGGGTGGGATTCGAACCCACGGTGGAGTTGCCCCCACGGCGGTTTTCAAGACCGCTGCCTTAAACCACTCGGCCACCCTTCCGGCGGGAGGGGTTGTAGCGGAATTTGCGGCCGGCGGACATCTCGAAAAATCGGGTCAGGGGGCCAAGCGCGCGAGGCGGTCGAGGAGGGCGCGGTCGTGGAGGAGGGCCATGCGCTCCTTGGGGCCGAGCCAGGTGCGGGCCTCGTCGAGGGTCTCGGCCTCCACGACCTTGGCCTGGGCCAGCGTGTGGTCGACGTCGACACTACCGCGGGGGCGCGGCTCGGCGCTCGGCAGCATGCGGGTGTGGGCCTCGGCGAGGCCCGGGTCGGCGTGGAGC